>CAYIZF010000076.1:0-3154 GCA_964367825.1 uncultured Gammaproteobacteria bacterium
TTTGCTCTACGAAACAAACACTCGCTCAGTAATAATATTTTATACCTTATACCCTGATAGATTATCTACCTGGATTTAAAAAGATAGGGATATACTTTCGGAGCGCATATGATTTCGTACAGAAAAATTGATTGCTCCAAAGAAGGAACAATTATTAGAAACAATCGATTTTTCCCCAGAAATCATCTAAGTGAAGAAGGTATATCCCTATCTTTATTATCATTATGGACGACACCAAACACTCACAAGCTATAATACTTAATCGTTCTGATTATCGTGAGAGTGATTCTTTGATTACTTGCTATACGCGCAATTTCGGAAAGTTGTCGCTTGTCGCGCGGGGAACAAAGAAAATTAAATCGAAATTAGCCGGACATCTTGAGCCGATAAGTTTAGCAGATATTTTAGTGGTTAAAGGCAAGGGCTTTGATTATGTCGGCAGTGCATTAGGTACGGACGCTTTTTTAGGTATTAAGGATAATTTAAATAAAATTTATTATGCCGGTCGGTCAATTGGTTGGTTTAATCGTTTAGTTAAAGAAGAACAGGTTGATGAGCGCTTGTTTTTATTACTCAGTTATTGGTTAGAAGTTTTAGACAATTATCCGCCCGCTGAATTTACTAAAGAGAATGGGGAATTATTTTTCATCTTTTTTGCGCTTAAATTGATGGCCGAACTTGGCTATAAACCGGAAATGCATCAATGTCTTAATTGCCATGAGAAGATTAAACCGGGTAAAAATTATTTTAATTTGAAAAACGGGGGAATTATTTGTGATAATTGTTTGGAAAAAGAACGCCAAACACAGGAAATTTCTAGCAATGAACTATTGACGATATCGGATAATTGTATTAAATTAATGCGTTTTATCATGGATAATCGTTTAGATGTGGCTAAAAAATTGAAATTAGATAAAAAAGTCATCAAGGAATTATCTGTCTTAACAATTAATTTTTTAAATTTTAGAGTTTAATTAATAGCTAAAATAAGCCATAAAAACGGCCAGGGAACTAGGCTGTTTTTTCTTGCTAAAATGCTGAAAATAAGTTAAGATTTAGGTAGTAAAATATTAAAATATTTTTTAAATAAAGCGATATATTTCGTGTATTTTTTATGTTAAGAACTAATACTTGCGGGGAATTAAATAGCGCTAATGTCGGACAAGAAGTTACTTTGTCTGGTTGGGTAAATAGCGCGCGTAATTTAGGGGGATTAATTTTTATTGATTTGCGCGATCGCTATGGTATTACTCAAGCTAAAGTTGATCCGGCAATAAATAAAGCGGCAGCTGAAATTGGTGAAAAATTACACTCAGAATGGGTAATAAAAATTATTGGTAAAGTTGCGGCTCGTCCGACGGAAATGCAAAATAAAAAAATGGCTACGGGCGATATTGAAATTATTGTTTCCGAAATAGAAGTTTTAAGCGAAGCACAAACGATGCCATTTGAACTTAATGAAGAAAAAAGCGGTGAAGCTAATGAGGCTTTGCGTTTAAAATATCGTTTTCTCGATTTACGCCGTCCGAAGCTCCAAAAAATGTTAGCGGTTAAAGATCAGTTTATTACTTATTGCCGCGAATATTTTCATGAACGAGATTTTATTGAAGTACAGACTCCTATTTTAGCTAATTCATCTCCGGAAGGAGCGCGTGATTTTTTAGTGCCTTCAAGATTATATCCCGGTAAATTTTATGCTTTACCACAAGCCCCTCAACAGTTTAAACAATTATTAATGGTTGGCGGTTTGGATAAATATTTTCAAATTGCTCCATGCTTTCGCGACGAAGATCCGCGCATGGATAGAGCTTACGGCGAATTTTATCAATTAGATATTGAAATGAGTTTCGTTGAACAGGAAGATATTTTTAATATCATGGAACCATTCGCAAAAAATATTACGGAAAAATTTAGTGAGAAAAAAATCTTTGGACTTTTAGATTCCGGACGCTTTAAACGTTTGTCTTGGCGCGAAGCAATGGATAAATATGGCGTTGATAAACCGGATTTACGATATGATTTAGAAATAAAAAATGTGAGCGCTTCGGTGGCCGCTTGCGGTTTTAGCGTTTTTGAAGAAGCGCTAAAAAATAATGGTGTTGTCCATGCTTTAAAGATTGATGGCGGCGCAAAATTTTCTCGTAAAGAAATTGATGAGTTTACGGAAATTGCTAAGAAAAAAGGCGGTAAAGGTTTAGCTTATTTAACGATTAAAGAAGGCGCTATCGCTTCACCGTTTGCGAAATTTTTAACTCCGGAAAAATTAACAGCATTAGCCAATGAATGCGGTGCGGAAGACGGCGATATTGTTTTCTTTGCGGCTGATGCGTGGCGAACAGTTTGTAATATGCTTGGCGCAGTTAGAAATGAAGCCGGATTACGTTTAGGTCTAAAAGATAATTCATTAGCCTCCTGGGTTTGGATTGTTGATTTTCCGATGTATGATTATTCCGATATTGAAGAAGGCCGAATTGATTTTGGACACAATCCTTTTTCAATGCCTCAAGGCGGATTAAAAGCTTTAAAAGAAAAAAAACCGTTAGATATTTTAGCTTATCAATTCGATTTGGTTTTAAATGGTTTTGAAGTTTCAAGTGGCGCTATTCGCAATCATGAACCGGAAATTATGTACGAAGCTTTTAAAATTGCCGGTTATACAAAAGAAGATGTTAATAATAAATTCGGTGGCATGATTAATGCTTTTTCTTTCGGTGCTCCGCCTCATGGTGGAAATGCTCCGGGTATCGATCGAATACTTATGGTATTAAATGATTGGGATTCTATTCGTGATATTTATGCTTTCCCGAAAGCGAGTAATGGTCAGGATTTAATGATGGATAGTCCGAATGAAGTTTATGAAAACCAATTAAATGAACTTTCTATTTCTGTTAAAAAAGATAAAAAATAATTTTAATTTAGTCCGTTTAAATATATGTCCTACACTTTGATTAAATCACTATATCGTGAAACACAAAAACATATCGGCCAAAATATTACGGTCGCCGGTTGGGTAAGAACCGCTCGTTCTTCAAAAGAATTTGGTTTTATCGAACTTAACGACGGTTCTTTCTTTAAGAATCTACAAATAGTTTTTGAAGCCAATTTAGATAATTTTTCTGAAGTAGAAAAAATAAGTATTGGTTCATCGCTTGAA
>CAYIZF010000077.1:0-3058 GCA_964367825.1 uncultured Gammaproteobacteria bacterium
ATTAAAAGAATAAACCATAAAATAAATCTTTTTAAAATTTTCAAAGCTCAATTACTCCTTGTTCAATTAGAACTTTAATTCTCATTTCATTAAGAGTTTTCATATGTTCTATAAAGTAATTACTCGCTTCCTGTTTTACTTTTTCGCCAAGATACAAACTTTGATTTATTAAATATTTTAATTTATTTCTTTCCATTCTTTTTTTAATAAGTCGTTGAGTTGTTTTAAATTCAAAACTTTTTAGTTCATTTTGAATTTTTAATATTTCTTTAATAACAATATTGCCTAATCTGCGATATAAGTCATTATGATATTTATCAAAAAGTACAACTTTATCAGGATTGATTTTACTAACTTCGCACATTCGCTTAATTGATGCATCTTTATCTAACAGCAAAGTTAAATAAGTTTTATACATTGCTTCACTTTTTACATCTGTTTTTAAAATTAAATCGACCAAATAGTTAATATCATTTTTTAAAAACAACATATTTTCGCTATCATATGAAATTCTTCCATTAGTAGGCAATACTAAAACTATTTTTTTCATCTTTTTCAAAACTTCTCCTTTTTTAATTATTTGGGGGATACTTTCTTTAACTGACTGTGTAAGTTCTTTTCTTTGCTTATTGAGTTTAGAATTTAAATCTGTTAGAAAGACTTCAGCCTTAATTTTTATTTGTTCAATAGAAAAGAGACTGACTTGTGGATGTGAAAACTCCAATTTATCACTTGTTTTTCTATATTTTGTTGGTTGTTTTTCATAAAAAGCAAAATGAATATGCCTATTATCAGTGTTTGTGTGAAATCCAGCAAACCAGTCAATATTATTAGGATCAAATTTGGCTGTTTTTAAAAAACGAGGGAATACAGCTCTCATCATTTCGTAAGCTTTTTTATAATTATTACAATTATCTTTTCCAAAATTTTCTTCAAATGAGATTAGTCCATGCCAAATAGGACTTTTAGTTTCTCTTAAATTTTGTCGTAGTGCCGATAACTGTTGGCTGTTTATAAGACCATTTTCATTGAAAACTCCATCACTTTTTTCATTGTTTCCAGAATAAGAAACAAAATCTATATTTGTCTTACTTCCATCATTCACATAACTAACAAAGTTGTATTTTTGATTACAGCTATAGAAGAGCCGTTCCTTAGAATATTTTTTCACTAATTTATTATTAATTCCTAAACCTTTTAAATAAGGCACAGAATGAATAAAAAAGTTTACTTTAGGTGTTTCTTTCACGAGCCTTAAACTCCTCAATAAGCGATTTAGTTATATATTCAAAATTTTCGGGTAAGCCGTCAAAAAAACCATCATTATATTTTTCAATAGAAATTCCTTTTTCTTTCGCTAATTGAAAAATAACATGATAAAGCCTTGAGATTAAAGTTTGGTTTTCTTTTCCTATAATGAAATTTTCTTTATAGTTTTCTACTCCCAAATCAACAACTCTATCTACAAGTGCAATCAATCTTTTTAACTCTTTAAAAATATCCCCACTTTCAAACAAAAGTTTTTTATTTTCTCTTTCATTTTCTTCGCTTTCAAGTCCTCTTATTATAAGATCGACCATAAACATGTTTTTTGTGGTATAAAGACTTTTTACATTCTCCCACATTTCATCAAGTCTGTTTATAATTCTAGAATCATAAATTCTGACCATGATTTCTCTTAAATTATCTTTCATTTATTCCTCCTAAAAATGATTTTTTTGTTTTAGCTAACCCTCACTATAAAAAGTGAGAGTCATGCCAAAATTAACTAATTGCCCCTCTATATAAGACAAAAAATGAAATGACTATTTTGTATTTTCTTTCAATATTTGTTCCATTCTTCTCAAAATTTGACCTGCTCTTTGAGTCGAAACATCTAAATATTTTGAAATTTCTTTTTTATCAAAATCTAAGAAAAACCACATAAATAGGGCGATTGCTTGATTTTTTGAAAGTTTAAAAAAATTACTTTTTAAAAATTTTCTAATTTTTTTCTCATCTTCGGCTTTTTGCCATGTTTTTGAAAGTACCTCTTGTAAAACATCTTCTAGAACCTCTTCAACTTCTTGTTTATTAAACAGATTATCTTCAAAATTATTTTGCACAATTAAGTCATCTATCTTTGGATTGTAAGCACATTCATTTCTGCCAATATCCTCTTTTTGAATCCGTTCAACTTTATCCATCTCAAGCAAAGCAACCTTTATTTTTCTTTTGTCCTTAATTACAACACTCTTTTTGTTAATTCTGTCGTAATAACTAAATTCAATAATTTCTTCTTGATCTAGCTCCTTTTCGATTTCTAACTCAGTTAGTTTTTTCTCTTTTTCTTCCATAAAAATTCTCCTTTTTTTGTAAGGGATTTTTTATCCCTTCACTTATTCGGAACAAAAAGGGGGTATCGACAAGGGTTTTTATAAAAGATTTTTTAATTTTTTCAATATTGTTTGCATCTGTTGTTGAACAGCTTGTTTAGAAATACCTAAAACTTGTCCAATTTCGGAGTGCGTTTTGTTTTCATAAAACACCATTTTTATCATCTTCCGTTGAGAAGGCTTTAAGGATGCCACCGCATCCTGCAAAAGTATCAATAACCTTTTTTTCTCAATCTGTTCTTCCTTTAAAATAAGTTGCTCTTCAATATTGCTTTTTTCGTCAATGAATTGCATTCCTGCCTCTGATAAAGTTTCGAGCGAGAATTGCTCATGCCTTTGTTTTGATTTCTCTTGTCGCCATTCAGCTCTTTTTATCTCCTGATAAGCCTGTGCAGTTTCTTCATTAACTGCGATGTCGATGGTTTTCTTTCCATCGAAATATTTGATATTTTTCATATCGTTATCTCCTTTCGGCAATTGCCTACGAAATAACGATAACGCCTTATCTATATTGAGTCGTGTTTTGTCAAAATACAAAATTTGTCTGATTTTAGCGAATAAACAAGCAAAAACTCATTTTAAAGTAAATAAAAAAAGACATAACTGCTTTTTTCGACAGTTATGCCATTTTTTCTGTATAAAAATATTATTTTGTGAAAATATTTTTATTTTAATTTGTTGTT
>CAYIZF010000078.1:0-3017 GCA_964367825.1 uncultured Gammaproteobacteria bacterium
CCTTTTGCGCCACTCGCTTTCGTCGGAATTAAATTAAGATTCGCTTCGGTTATTCCGAGAGCTAATTTACGAAATATCTCCAAAGCACTGTCCTGACTGATATAATAGCGTTTATTGTCGCTTGGGTTTACATACCAAATCAAACCGGCTTTTTCCACCTGCAATAATAATTTTCCGGACAATTTAGCCGCTAATTTCGCATCGACATTTTTAGTGAGCGCTTTTTCTTCGGCAGTAATATTCGCGGCTGGAACAGCTGTTCTAATTATAGTGATAACCGCTTCCGAGCTGACGCCGTTATAATCATCTTTAACTAAAAATCTAAATTTATTTGCTCCCTTAACTAAACCAACTTCATAGGACCAAGTCGTAGCGGAATCATTTTCAGTAATCGCCGCGCCATTAAGCCAAAGAGCTGATTTAGCCGGTTTCGAGCCAGTTAAAGTAATTTTATCTAAACTTGTAGAAGTGGCGATAGTATTAATAGTCGGAGAATCGAGCAAACTATTACGATACATATTTATAACCACCTCATTGGTTTCGTTACCGTCTAAATCTTTATAAGTAACGGCAATGCTATTTTCACCAAGATTAAGATTAGCCGAATATGACCATTCAGAATCATTGTTAAACGGAATAACTCTAGTGCTTCCAAAATAAACGCCGGTACCGGCCGGTTTTATTCCGGCAATATCGAATCTAGAAAAAACAGTTGAAGTAGTCGTTAAATCAGTCGTAATAATCGGATCAAATAAGTCTTTAACTGTCGCTTCAGAGCTTAAAAACGGCTCAAATTTAACCGGATAAGACATAACCGCCGTGCTCGTCGAATTCGGAATATCTTTTATTTGGAAAGTTTCGGCGATAAGCGCTTTATCGGCAACCCCCCAATAATTATTTAAGGCGCTAAGATTATAAACACGATTATCGATATTATAACTTTGGTTATTAGAAATATTATTTAAGGATAAAATCGCCGGTTTAGCGGTTATCTTTATTCCGGTGCTAAAATTATTCTTAATATTATTTTGCAAAATCAAAGAATTTTCCGAAGCGATATCAATTCCGATATTATTATTGTTTATCGTATTTCTCGAAATCATATTGCCGCGACTAGCGTCGGAAATCTGCAAACCGGTAACAAAATTATATTTGATATTATTATTGGTGATAAAATTATTATCGCCGTTTAGAATCTGGATACCATTCGAGTTACTATTTATTGTATTTCCGGAAATATAGGAGGTCGGCTTTTTATCGCCGATATACGAATAACCTCCCGGAGTAACTACATAATTTCGCCCATTATTGCGACCGATATAAATTCCTAAAGTATTATCACTAAAATTATTATTTTCAACATATATAGGCGCAATTGAACTGTTCTGAGTTGCTTCAGAAGCGCTATTAACTAAACCGCCGGCGGAATAATTATCGCCAAAAATCGCTAAAGCGGTCGTATTAAGGGACAATTGGCTATTAACGATATAAGGACTAGCGTCATCGCAAGCTATTCCATGACTAAATTTTATAATCGCGTATTTAATAATACTGCCGGAAACATATTCGCCGTCGACAAATTTCGCATCAACCGAACTATCGGTAAATTCGATTCCACCCCAATCGCCGGCCTTAGGAGAGGTCGAAGAAGCGGTCATAATAACCGGATTTTCCGCCGTCCCTAAAACTTGCAATTCCCCGTTAACTAAAATTTTCGCGCCGGGATTAAACTTAATTTCCGTTCCCGCTTCGATCTTTAAAGTAGCGCCCTTAGTTACCTCGATCGTTCCATTAACGACATAAGGACTATTGGCCTCGGTCCAAACCGGACTGGTGATACTTGTGCTTATACTTGTTCCGACTGCCTTAGCTCCGGCTAGCGGACATAAAAAAAGCACCAAAAATAACAAATAATTTAGCTTGTTTTTTAACATATTTTTTAGTTTAATTTTACTGTTTATATTATAGCATAAACGTAAAATTGATACCAAATAAAAGAGCCCCCGAAGGGGGCTCGGTTAATTAGAAAAGCTTATCTTTAACTCTGAATCCAAGGCCTTGGCCACTTTTACCAAGAAGCTAATGGTAAAATTTTGCTGGCCACTTTCTAGCCGAGCGACATTACTTTGAGTTGTGCCGATTTTATTAGCCAATTCAATTTGGCTCATCTTCTTAGCTTTACGCAGTTGGAGTATCTTGTAAGCAACATCAAGCTGGCGACCATATTCATCGTACATTGCCTTGAATTCTGGATTCTTTAATTCTTCGGCTAAATAATCATTAAAATCTGTAGCTTTTTGTTTTGAGTTTTTATTATTCATATTTTTCTAAATTATTTAAACAATCAATTAAATTCTTTTCGGCTATTGTTATTTCTTTTTCTGGGGTTTTGTCGGTCTTTTTTAAATAAGCATGGAGAACAATAATAGTTCTATTAATAATGCAAAAATAAAATAAACGATAATTATTATTAGCAAAATCTACTCTCAACTCTCTTATTTTCCCTTCAATATGCCGGGAGTATGGCTCATCTAAATAAGCTCTGTTAATTCGCAAATATTCTATGTATTTAGATATTTTTGAACTAATCTTATTGTCTAGGGATTTAATAAAATCTAAAGCCGGTTCTTTCCCTGTTCGGCTATTACAATAAAACTTAACTTTATACTCTTCATTGTATATCATATACGATATGTAGTCAAACGACTAAATAATTAATTATTATGCCATTTAGTCTAGCAAATCAGATATGAAGAAAATCTAAAGTCCTCTGCCCCAACAAAACAGCCCCCCCCCGAAGGGGGCTCAGTCCCCTATCTTTTTCTGATTATACTTAGCTAATTCTAAACGGACCTTGTTTTCCATATTCTCATGAGACACGGAGCCGGAATTATCAAGTACTTTTTCTTCATTAAAAATTAAAAACGCATCTAGCCTCTCAACCCAATTTTTCATATACATTAGCCTCTCTTTAACAACTTGCCTTTCCGCATAAGACAAAAATTGTTCAACCAAGA
>CAYIZF010000079.1:0-2959 GCA_964367825.1 uncultured Gammaproteobacteria bacterium
ATATTAATCATTCTGAGCCTGAGATTAAAAGTTTACCGCCGATACCGGAAGAGACGATTCGGATTCTTGAGGGCTGGACAAGTCGAGATATTAGCCAATATTTTGAAAGGGAGGGGCGATATCAAAGTGAAGAATTTTTAGAAGTAGCCGGTTTCCCTCAGGTTGATTATAGAGACAACAAAGAAATGCCTGCTATTCCTGATTTTTCTCTTAATTTTAGTTTTTTAGAAGATAAGCCGAAATATTATGGGTTAGAAGGTTATCTTTTTCCGGATACTTATCGTATTTATGCCAGTTCCTCTGTTACGGATGTTATTGAAAAAATGTTAATTAATTTCGATAATAAATTAACTCCGAAAATGCGAGAGGATATAAAGGCGCAGGGCCGAACGATTTATGAAACAATAATTTTAGCTTCAATTATTGAAAAAGAAGCGCCGCTTAATTATCGCACCGGTGATAATAGTGATGCGAAGATTGTTGCCGGAATTTTTTTAAATCGTTTAAGCGTTGGCCAAGCTTTACAATCCGATGCCACGCTTTCTTATATTTATAATGATAAAAAATCTGCTCATAGCGGCGTGGAATTAGATGTTGATTCTTTGTATAATACTTATAAATATCAAGGTTTGCCGCCTGGTCCGATTTGTAACCCTGGAATTTTAGCGATTGAAGCAGCTATTTATCCAGCTGACACTGATTATAATTATTTTTTAACAACTGATAATGGAGATATTTTTTATGCAAAAACATACAATGAGCATTTAAAAAATAAGTATAAATATTTAAAATAGTCATATGATTTTCAATCAGAAAAACGTTATGAATAACGAAAATTCTGACAATCAAAATAATAAAGCGCCGCGAGTGTTTAATTTTAAAAAAATATTGGTTGTGGCTGCTATCGTTTTTATTATTTTCGCTTTGCTTATTACGGTTTTTATATTACTTAATAAACCTAATAATAAAAAAGTTCCTTCTGGCAGTAATATAACGCCTGTTGATTCATTGTCAACGACTACAACTGAACAAAATTCATTTTTTAATCTGCCTAAAAGTGCGACCACCACTGAGACTAAGATTTCTTTTTCTGATTTAGCAATTGAATATATGACTTTTTCCGATTTTTATAAGGCTCCTGACAATACTATCGCTTCCGGACTTAAAGATTATAGTTTGCCGGTGAATGTTAAGATTGATGTTTCAAATTATTATGATTTATCCAGAAAACTTAGTTTAGACGAAACCTTGGATAATATTAGTGAAGACGGTTTCTCAATCATTGCTAATCCTTGGAGCGCAGAAGCGACCAATTTTTATTCTATTTATAGCAAATTAGAATCAAAACAAATTCCGGTTCTAGTTACTTCCGATTTTATTATATATTATTACCAAAATTCTTTAAAAAAAATACATAAGGATATCGAAGAAAATATTTTTTATGATAACCTTTGGAGTATTGTTAAGGATATTTATGATTCAGCTAAAAACCGCTATGAGTCGCGTTTAGCTTCTATTGGTTCCGTAAATGATTCAATCTTAGAAGGGGAACGTCTCGAAGTTGCTTTTTTCGCTGTTGCTTTAGAGCTTCTTAAACCGACTGAAAATCAAATACTTCCGACGGGAACACCTAAGGATAATAATAAATTTTTAGCTTCCGAAGCGAATAAGTTTTATTTTGTCACCCCTCCTTATCTTAGTGATGATGTAGCTAAAGAATTAAAATTAATTCGTGCCGCCAAAGAGCAAACTAAGTCTCCGGTTATGCTTTATAATCGCGATTATAAAGATTTTATTGTTCCAACCGATTATCGTAATAATGCCAAGCTTAATAATTTTTATTTAGCGAGTCGTTGGCTTAATTCAGTTTTTCCTTTAAATTATAAAGATAAAAATTGTCCAAATTGCTTACTCGATAAAGAAGATTGGCGTTTGTCGATGATTGCTGCCAGTTTGATTTCTGAAGATTTTTCTAATTCTCCGGAGTTGAAAAATAAATGGGCGAGAATATATAAAGTGATGTCTTATTTTAATTCTTTGCGCGAAGATTTAAATTATGTTTATTATCGCGATGCGCTTAAATCAGTTTTTGGAGACGATTATAATATAGAAGAAGTATTTAGTGATAAAAACCCGGAAGCGCAGAATAATTTTCGAAAATTGCAAGATAATTTAAATGCGGTAGATTTTTCTCCATTTTTGGGAGCAATAGCAAAAGATGATCAGTCAACTAGTCATCGTATTGGTTTTAAAATGTTAGTCGAATCTTATTCTCCTAATGATTATATTTTTAAGAGTTTAACTAGTCCATCAGTTACCGTTTATCAAGGTGATACTGAAGCGAATAATGTTACTAGTTGTCGAAATGGAGGCACTTATTATCGCTGTAATGGGATAGCACTTGATATCGTAAACCTTCTTCAGCCGATTACTAATAATGCTTATTTTGAAGACAATACAAATTATCTGAATTATAATTCAGAGGCGAAAAAATTAAACGACAAACTTAATAAAGATGTAGTCTGGCATGCTAATAATTATTGGTCGACTCTATCCGCCGTATCTGCTTATTTAAATATGGATAAGTCTATTCAGCCTGTCTTTGCTCAATCGCCTGCTTGGCGTGATAAGACAATTAATACCGCGGCCGCCGCTTGGATAAATATGCAATTACCTCTCGATAAGGTTTCAATTAACGAAAATCTTAGCGATTTTTCCCGTTTTAGCGAAGGGTTATATGTTGAACCAAATTTATATTTAGTGAACGAACTATTAGCCGAGAATGATATGATAAAAAAGATGTTCTCCGCCATACAAGTTGATTCTGAAGTTTTATCTGTATCCGCTGATTTAATGGTTATTGAAAATAATTTAGTTTCCTTAAAAAATATTATTATTAAAGAATTAACTGGCCAGACTTTAAATGAAGAAGATAATAAAGCTATTATCGATTTTATTG
>CAYIZF010000080.1:0-2954 GCA_964367825.1 uncultured Gammaproteobacteria bacterium
CACTTATTCAGTGCCATATTTAGGCTGTCGACTAAAGTATTATTAACTTCTAGTTTTTTGTTAATCTTAACAATACTATCAGCTAAAATAATATTAACAGCCTCTTGGTCATCAACCACAACGGGCTCTTCAGACCATGATGAGTACTCTGATGCTTCCTTTGGCAGATTATAACCCACCAAAAAACCCAACAGAGTTCCGATTAAAAACACCATAATATACAGCAATATTTTCGACGTGTTTGCTGCTTTTTCTGTTTTCTTTTTTTCTACTCCCATTTCTTGTTTTTCTTCTGTTTCCATTTCTTTAATTTTTTTTAAACAATTATACAATTTACATCAATTTCATCATTTTACCTCTTAAAGTTAAAAGGCATAAAGTTTAACCCCAAAAGAAATTGGGTCTCATTCAGGTTTGGAATATAATTCCCTACCTGTTTTTTCACCGAAAACGAAAGAGATAAGAAATCATCCCAATTCAATTTTCGTAATGAAAATTCAACTCCTCCGATTGCCCATTGGCTTTCGTCACCTTCATAATAATGATAAGCGGCTACAACTTTTGGTTCAAAGAATAAATTTTTACCGAAACGATAAACGCTTAATTTGAACTCACCCATATAAGCCGTCTTATCCCAAGTAGAGGATTCCGACAGCGGAGTAGTGTTCCAAAAAGCGTCGCGATCTGTCTTTAATGGTCTCTGATAAACAAGTCGCAATTGCATTCGCGGCAAAGACCTCAAGCCCGATTCAAACGTTTTCATCACGTTTAAATTTAGTTCTGAGGACCACATCAGATAATCCTCATTAGCTAAATATCGTCCGGTGCTCAACGAATTTGTCCCTGTTACAATTTCTTGGCTATTCTTTATTAAAGAATTTAAACCAAGATAAAGAGCAGAGTTTTTGGAAAAGTGGTAATTATAGAAACCACCACCAAAGCCAAGTCCAAATTCGTAATTTGTATCAGAAATTTCGCTAGTTCTATCATTTCCTTTATATGAACTTCTAGAAGCTAAGGCCGAAAGCCCTAGATTTAGATGCTTATATTCAGAAAATAAGAAACGAACCGGCAAATGTTCCAAATACATTCCGTACCAATTTCCTTGGTTGTTTCCGTTTTTTTGGGCGGCATAACCACCGGCAAAAGCAGAAACCATCGTTGTTCCACGGAATTCTACAAGGGGCTGAATGTTTTCAGTTTGACCCGAGGCGTAAACCGCGGTTAAAAACATCACCCAAAAAAAGATAATTTTTCTCTTCATTTCTATATTTTATTATTCAATTGTTAACGTTCTTTCTCAAAAAACTTATTAAAAGTTTTTCATCTAATTATGACTGGTTTCCTTATATCTGTCAATAATTATTTTTTTATTATCGCCCAATAATATTTCTGATATTTCCGTTTAAGGGGGCGTGCTCTTCTAATATCTCCGTTTCCGATGTTTCTGTTTCGGTTGTTTCCGGTTCAGGCATTTCCATTTCTACCGCTTCTCTGTTTATAGTTTCATATTTTAACGGTTCAACTACTTGGTTTTTAAAAACTTTTGTTTTCTTTTTTCTTTTACTGAAAAGACAAATATCATATTCTTCTTCCGGAAAAACATAAATATAGAAAAAAGCCAGAAAAAGAGATATTAAAGCAGCAGCCAAAAGATTGAAAGGTAGATTTGGTTTAGTCGGATAAGCAGAAGAAAGTGGCTGGTCAATAATATTTATTCTAACATTTTGCCCTCCTTGATAATTTTGATTATTACTAATCAAAATATTATTTATAGCGAGTGCTATTTTTTTAGCCTCTTGGACATTCGGATGATAAACACTAACATCGATAATTCCAGTATTACTTTGAGTTTTTGTCTCGACGGTTTTACCCCACTTTTTTATTTGCTGACTATATGTTCCCGAAAAATAACTTCGATCAATATTAAAATTTGAATTTAATGTTTGGTCATAAAATGAACTGGAACGAATAATTTCCGCAAAAAGATTACCTAAATATTCATTGGATTTCGACAAAGCATAAGTATCATCACCGATTGAATTTTGCACAACCAAAAGACGGGAATGGACGCTATATTTCATGGTTTGCGCCAAAGAAAAAACCGTAGTCAGTATGATCCCGACTAGCATTATAACGAAAATAGTTTGTCTCTTTCTTCGTATCAAACTTAAAAACTCATGGAATTCCATATATTTCTTTATCTATATTATTTTTTCATCTTCTCTTTATACTACAATTATTTTTATTTGTCAATGGGTGGGGTTGACAAATTTATTAATATAGTGCAAAATTATTTAAAGCTAAAAAATATATGAAAAAAATAATAATCCTTTCGGTGGCCCTAGTGTCACTGATTTCAATCTTTTTTGTCGCAAAATCCGGCGAAAGTAGCACCCAATCTTATTATTCCGGAGATGCGATATCATACCAAGACAGTGTTTATGTCGCGACAACTAATACCGGGAGTCTCGAAATTTTTAAATTAGAAGGCCAAGAATTGATTTTACTAACAAAAATACGTCCTTACGATTCCCTATTTAACACCTACGGGAAGTTTTTTGACACAAAATTTTCTAAAGAAAATAATCGCTTATACGTTTACGCAGTTAGCAATTACACTATTTATAAATACGAAATTGCCGGCGCTAATTTAAACCTTATAAAAAAGACGACTAATTCTTTTTGGGAATGGTATAATCGAATCGATAAAATTGGTGATAATTTAGCAACTATCAGTGCTAAAGGAGTAAAAGTATTTAATACTGATTTAGAATCGATTGTTGCTTATGATTTCAAAAATGTTAACGCCCCTTATAATATTAGCGGCGATAACCAAAAATTTCTGTTAAGTGTTGATGAAACAGCCAGCGCTTTAAAAATATATGAGGTGAAAACAAATTCTGTCGTTGGCCAAGCGCCACTCGAATTTAAATATGAGAAAGGAAATCGAC
>CAYIZF010000081.1:0-2902 GCA_964367825.1 uncultured Gammaproteobacteria bacterium
GTGCGGGTTCGATTCCCGCCCGCGGCACTAATTTCGCAAGAAATTTGTGCAAGGGAACGAGCAAATTTATTTGCTCGTTGAGGGAAGCGAAAGCCGGAGCGATGTGCCGATAGGCACCGCGAGGCCGGGTCGGGGCGCTTAGTGAGCGTAGTCTGCATTAGCAGACAAGCGAGACTTAGCGACCGTGACCGATTCCCGCCCGCGGCACAGTTAGAAAAATTTAGTAAAAAAGATTGCGGGTATCGTATAGTGGTTATTATGCGACCTTGCCAAGGTCGAGAGACGGGTTCGATTCCCGTTACCCGCTCAATAATAAAAGACACAGACATCGTCTGTGTCTTTTATTATTGAAAAGCGGGCAGGGAATCGAACAGGATTGAAGTGAGCTAGTCGACGGTCAGCAGACCGCCGACGCAGCCGAACGATCGATAAGCATCCGGGGGATGCTTAGCGCAATCCCTGGACAACGAAGGAGCGAGCGACGGCGAGCGAGTGAGGCGGAGTTCCCGTTACCCGCTCAAAACAAAAAAACATCGCGCGAGCGATGTTTTAAATCTTAAAGTCCCCTATAACATTAATCGAGATAGCGGACCAGGTCTTCCTTAGTCACTGTTTTTAACATTATACCAACCTCTTGGCCGCAAGATGCCTTTTCGATTCTGTTATGCCAGAATTCTATCCGGACAATTTTATCCAAAATAGCCGTTCGGCCATTAGCTTGGATTTCAACTTCATCCCCGGTGGAGATGCCCCCATTCTTTACCTGCCCAACAACCACTAGGCCGCCTGGCTTCTGCATTACATAGTCGACAATAATAACTGTGTCGCTGTTTAGCTTTCTTAGGTTAAAATCAATTTTCATTTTTTATATTTTTAAGAACTAGCCTTATTATATATAGGAATTCTTGAGCTTGTCAATTATGTGTTGACAGTGTTTTCTTTTTGTGCTATAATTTATTATACAGTTCTTTGAAACAATAACCAAATATATAATGGAAGAATCTTTCAAGTTGTCTTCTCGCCAGGTCGAGAAGTTATCAATGATTGTGGTTTTTGCCGCAATTTTTTGGGAAATCCAGCTAAATGGGCAACATGCTGCCCTTTTGCTTCTTTTCTTTTTGTGTTTTCTTGTAGAGTTGATTCTCTATAAGACTATATCCCATATTTATATGGGAACTGAAGAAGAAGACATCGATGAAGATGTCAAAAAGGATATAGAAGCTACAAAAAATGGCATTAAGGTATTTGCCATGGTGCTATTCGTAGCATTTATGTATAATCTATTTTTGGTTCTAATCTCTATGTAATAGAGATTGTTCTTTCTAAAATATAAAAAGCCGTTACGTTTCAGTAACGGTTTTTTTCTTTTTTATGGCATTATGTATAAGTCCATGAACATCGTTGACAATTATTATATATTTATCTATACTTTAGTTAATTAATTAAATAAATACCTATAATAAATTTTCCGGATTTTATGGCTAAAAGCCTAGGTGGCCGGAAAACTCAGTCGCAAGACCGGGTTCAAGAAAACTTTTTTATTTTAAAAAGAAGTTTTAAATAATATGGAAGACAAAAAAGTAGAAGAAATGAGCGAATTTGGAAAATTGCTCGAAAAAGATACAATTAAAATTCCACAGGCTGGAGATATTGTTAAGGGTAAAGTGGTTGCTGCCTCAAAGTCCGAAGTTATGTTGGATATTGATGGTGTTTTGATGGGTGTTGTTCGTGGTCCTGAACTTTACAATGAGGTTGAAGAATTTTCAACTTTAAAGCCAGGTGACGAAATCGAAGCCGCGGTTATCGATGAAGAAAACGAAAACGGTGAACTCGAATTATCTTTCCGTTTAGTCGGACAAGAAAAAGCTTGGAAAAAATTACGCCAAGCCTTTAAAGACAAAACTACTGTTAAAGTTAAAATTGTTGATGCTAATAAGGGAGGATTACTTAGCCGTTATTGCCAAATTGACGGTTTCTTACCGGTTTCACAATTAGCTCCTGAAAATTATCCACGCATTTCCGGTGGTGATAAGAGCAAGATTTTAGAAAAATTAAAATCATTTGTTGGTTCTGAATTTGAAGTTACTGCTATTACTTTAAGTGAAGAAGATAATAAGGTTATTTTCAGCGAAAAAGATGTTTGGAATAAAAAACAAAAACCAGCGCTTGATAAATATAAAGTCGGCTTGCAAGTTGACGGAAAGATTACTGCGATTACTAACTTTGGTGTTTTTGTCATGTTTGGCGATAGCATCGAAGGCTTAATTCATATTTCCGAATTAGCTTGGCAGAGAATCGATTCCCCGAGTGAGATGTATAAAGTTGGTGATAAGATAAAAGCAGAAATAATTTCGATTGATGGTGCTAAGGTTTTTTTAAGTGCGAAGAAATTATTAACTGATCCATGGTTAGAAGCGAGCGCTAAATATAAAATTGGCCAAATCGTTCCAGGAACAATCTTAAAAGTTAACCCATTTGGTTTATTTGTTAAATTAGATGAAGAAATTCATGGTTTAGCCCATGTAAGCTTATTAAATATTGACGCTAAGGATAAGATTACTGATTTATATCAATCCGGTGAAGAAAGAAATTTCGAAGTTGTCAGTATTTCTCCTTCAGAACATCGCCTAGGTTTAAAGCTCGCTGGTGAAGGCAAAGAAACATCTAAACCAAAAGCAGCTAAAGCTAAAAAGACTGAAGATAAAGAAGAAGTAAAAGAAGAAAAGGAGGTTAAAAAAGAAAAAGTAGAAAAAGAAGAAAAGGAAGAAAAAACAGAAAAGAAAGCTAAAGCCGTAAAGAAAGCAAAATAAATTTTAGACTCGTAAAATAAATAAAAGCGCTCGAATAACTCGGGCGCTTTTATTAAGGGCCGTAATTCCTAAATTGCCAAAAACCCTTTTAT
>CAYIZF010000082.1:0-2901 GCA_964367825.1 uncultured Gammaproteobacteria bacterium
AAATTCTTGCTAAAATTGGTAATTTTAGATAATTTTTATATAAGTGCGCTATTATTATGAAGTTAAAAATAAATTGGCAAAAATCAGCTAATCCGATAATCGTCAGTCTCCTGGCGCTTGTTTTTTTTATCTCGACTGCTTGTTTTAACTACTATACCCAGGATAAAGATTATGTAAAATGGGCTTCTCCGGACGAAACTGCTAATTATTTTTTTAGCAAAGAGTTCGCTGAAAATGGCCAATTGTCTTATTTCGATTCAGCGGCGGTTATTGGCGACAATATGGTTATGCCGCGTAGTTTGCGTAGTGACGCCGGCTGGATAAAACCAGTCAGTTTCTTGGGCATCTCTTTAACTTATGGAAGCATTGCCTCGGTTTTAGGGACTGAGGTTATTCCGTATTTAACACCTTTTTTTGCCGCCCTGGGAATAATTGTTTTTTATTTGCTTATTTCTCGTGTTTTTGACAGTCAGCGCATCGGTTTAATTTCCGCTTTTTTACTCGCTAGCTTTCCGGTTTATATTTATTACACCGTTAGAAGTATGTTCCATAATACTTTGTTTATAGTTTTTTTAATATTTGGGATATATTTTTTTACTCTCGCGCTTGGAGAAAAAAGAACTGATAAAATTCGAGAGGAAATAAGAGCGAAATTTTTTAAATTTAAATTTGATCGAGAACGGATTTTTAAAATTTTTTCCGCCCTTTTTTCAGGTATTTTTATTGGCTTAACCGTAATTACTAGAACCTCAGAAATACTTTGGCTTTTACCCGCTCTTGGAATAATTTGGGTTTTTTATGCTCGTCGTTTTGGATTTATTAAATTAATGATTTTCTTTGTTGGTTTAATGGTGGCTTTAATGCCTGTTATTTATTGGAATAATATTTTATATCAAAATTCCTTCCGTGGCGGTTATAATGAAATGAATCGTTCTTTAGATGAAATTTCTAACGCTGGTGCTGAAGTAATAGACTATTCTTGGGAGGGAAAAGTTGAACATTATAAGGCTTATTATCAGACAATAAAAAAGAATATTTTTTATTTCGGATTTAAAAAGGAACAGTCGATTGAAATGTTTTATCGATATGTCGTTGATATGTTCCAGGTTTTAGTTTACCTGGGATTATTTGGTTTCTTGTTATTAATAGCGCACAATATAAAACATTTTAAGAAGAAATATTTAGTCTATGTGCTTGTCTGGGGAGTTTTGGGGGTGATATTGGTTTTTTATTATGGAAGTTGGAAATTTAATGATAATCCTAATCCGGATAGTTATACTATTGGAAATTCATATACGCGTTATTGGTTGCCTATTTATATTATGCTTTTGCCATTGGTTGCTTATGCGATTGTTAATGTGACACGCGCTTTATGTTCGGTAAGTAAAAAAACATCAGAAAGCACGAAAAATATTATCTCTGCCGGTTTACAGGCTGCTGCGGTTTTAGGGATTTCCTATCTGGGAATTATGTTTGTTCTTTTTGGTTCAGAGGAGGGTTTGGTTTATCTTTATCACACAAGTTTAGCGGAAAAAAATAATGCTGAATTAGTTTTTTCCTTAACTGAGCCGGAAAGTATAATAATTACTCAGTATTATGATAAATTCTTTTTTCCGGAGCGGCGGATAATTATGGGTCGACTACCTAATGATGAAATTTTAACGGCGACACAAAAGTTAATTAAATATTATCCAGTTTATTATTATAATTTTTTCTTAAATGATAAGGATGTGGCATATTTAAACGAACGAAAATTATCTGCTTATAATTTAGAAATAAAATTAGTTAAAAAAGTTAATGCTAAGTTCGGTCTATATAAATTAAATGAGCGTCCGGTAACTTTTTTACCCGAAGCGAATTAATATGAAAATAAATAAAGATACTTACCATATATTAACTATCGGTTGCCAGATGAATATCGCTGATAGCGAACGCCTGGCCTCTTTTTTAGAAGGCCATGGTTTTGTTTTTGAGAAAGATATAAAAAAAGCCGGCGTGGTTATCTTAAATACTTGCGGTGTTAGACAGATGGCTGAAGATCGGGTATATGGATTAGTAAACACTATTAAAAAAAATAATCCGAGTACGATAGTTGTGATTACCGGCTGTTTAAGCCGCCGCGAAGATGTTAAAAAGCGTTTAATCGGGCGAGCCGATATATTTATGCCGATAAGCGAAATGACGCAATTGCCGGAAATTTTAAAGGGCGATGGATTTAAAGAAAAATTTAGTTTAGATGCTATTCGCTTAAAACAAGGTGAAAAATATTTAAGTATATCGCCAAAAAGAGGTAAAAGTTTTTCTGCTGGCGTTCCGATTGGTAATGGTTGCAATAATTTTTGCGCTTATTGCGTCGTGCCTTATGCTCGCGGGCGAGAAGTTTATCGTCCAGCTAGAGATGTGATTAATGAAGTTAAAGAGTTGATAAAAGAAGGGTATAAGGAAATAATGTTAATTGCCCAAAATGTTAATAGCTACCATGATAAGAATTATGATTTCCCGAAATTATTGAAAACCATTATAAAGATACCAGGAGATTTTTGGATAAGATTTGTTTCAAGCCATCCGAAGGATATGAGTGATGAACTTATTAAAGTTATGGCTTCTTCGGATAAGATTTGTAAGCATATTCATTTAGCCGTTCAATCGGGTGATGATACCGTGCTAGAAAGAATGAACCGAAAATATACGGTTAAGCATTTTGAAAATTTAATCGCTAAAGTTAGAAAAGCAAAACCGGGGATTGCCGTTACTACCGATGTTATCGTTGGTTTTCCGGGAGAGACAAAAAAACAATTTGCCAATACCGCTAAATTATTTAAGCGCGTAAAATTTGATTTAGCTTATATCTCTCAATACAGTCCGCGTCCGGGAACGGTGTCGGCAAAAATGAAAGATAAT
>CAYIZF010000083.1:0-2864 GCA_964367825.1 uncultured Gammaproteobacteria bacterium
TTCTTCTAAAACCGAATCAGCGTTAAGCGAATCAGTAGTAACTTCAGTCGAACTAGCGGTATCTTCAGTCGAACTAACGGAAGTTGTACTTAGGGCCGGTAGAGTATCAGCGTTCTTATTAAATAATTGAATACCTTCACTGCCCTTTAATTCACTGGCAATCGTAACTATATCCGTGCCGGTGGCTGGCAATAATTCAATCTTCCCTTCATTACCTTCTTTATTTTCTGTCTTCGCGCTTAAATAGCTAATATGAGATTTAACATTATCTATTTCCTGATTAAAACTAGCATTTAATTTAGCGACTTGATCTTGGTTAGCGTCATTATTAAATTCCGGGTTAGATAAAACCGCGGAAATTTCTTTCGCATGCTCAGTAGCAAACTGGACGGCTAATTTATTTCTCGCGTCGGAATTAAGAACGGTATTAAGTTTCGCCTTCTCGGAAATAATGCGAGCGATATATAAAGAGTCATTCGGTTTCGCATCACCAAAAATCTGATGGCTAAATAAACTTCCGGAAACAAGCAATAAAGCAAAGACACCTAGAGCATAAACCGGCTTAGTAATCGCTTGCGCGAAACTGCCAAGGTTAATAACAAAAATCTCCCAAGCGGATAATTCATGCGCCCCGGAGTTAGAAATCTGAGATAACAAAAGTTCCCGATTACTGGACTTCCAGTCTGAATCGGGGGTTATTGTTCTTAATTTGTTTAATTTAGCAATAAGTTCTTTGTTGTTCATATACCCTAGTATACGCAGAATTAGGGAAAATGTTACAGTTTATCAGCCGTCTTACTTTCCGGTTTATAGCCGGCTTTATTATCGGCCTCAATCATGGTTTTTAAGGCGCCGAGAGCGCGATGAATTAGCACCCGAATATTCCCCATTTTCTTTCCACTGATATCGGCAATTTCCTCAAGAGTTAGGTCGTTAATAAATCTCATAATTATCACTTCTCGGTATTCTTCTTTTAGAAGCGGTAATTTACTTTTTATCATTTCTAAATTAGCTTCCGTATCAATTC
Organism: uncultured Gammaproteobacteria bacterium; assembly: GCA_964367825.1. Classification (GTDB taxonomy): domain Bacteria; phylum Patescibacteriota; class Patescibacteriia; order Patescibacteriales; family UBA12465; genus UBA12465. The sequence continues at coordinate 1,028 of CAYIZF010000083.1, forward strand.
TTTCTTGCGGATCAACGGTATCATCAACAACATCTATTTTATTATCCTCATCATCAAGCGAAGCGGTTATCTTATTACTCGTCTCACGATAGTAATCAATAATCGTATTGCGCGCAATTTTATATAATAGCGCTCTTAAAGTTTTACTATCTTCGAGACTATTGGTTTGGATATGGTTCCAAGTCTTCAAAAAAATCATCGAAGTTAAATCATTAGCTTCGTCTTTATTTCCGATTTTAAAATAAACAAAACGATGAATGTCGTCGACATTCTCATCATAAGCTTTAACGAATTCTTCTCTATCATGACTCTTTAATTTACTTAAAGCTTTTTTGTTTTTAAATTTTTCAACTATAGTACTGGCCATTTATGGTAGTAGGTATTTTTTAATAAAAAATAACGGGAAAATTTCTGCCCCGCCCTGTCATATATTATTACTTATTTAAGAATTATACTATCATAATACGCAAGCAAACGCAAGTTAAATTTAGTGATAAATGGGGTGGCAAATGGAGTAGTAAATGGGGTGATAAATTAGATGGCAAGTGGAATATAAATAGGCGGTCCTATTATGTCTTGACTTTCTTTTAAAAAAGACTAAACTGATAAGACAATCTCTACTTAAGTCTAATAAGCAATGGACTTAAATCGAATGTCAGAATATTCACATCGGTTTCTTGTTAACCTATTTAGCTATTTAAGTCTAAGCTATCTTGGACTTAAATCAACAAAAAATGGTAAATAGCTTAATTTCCCCAATAAAAGAAGTACAATATCCGATTTGGGTTTCAGTATCCGAAGCGGCTAGTTTGGGCGGGGTCCAAGGAAAAACAATTAGACGAGCGATAAAATCAGATACTAATTTGCGCTACAAAATAGTTAAAAATAGATACCAAATAGAGCTCGGTTCCCTTATCTGTTTTTTACATAAAAATACAAAGCTGAAAAACAAATTAAATGATACCGGTCTGGGCCAATATGTCACTGGTTGGAAAGAGTAAAAAACGGATAAAAAAATAAACGAGTGATAAGAATAAAAAAGTGGTAAGAATAATTTAAGATAAGTGGAAAGCGAAAGCGTGATAAACTTTCGAACAAGTGTTAATCAAAAAAACCGATTCAAACGAGTCGGTTTTTTTGTTGTTTTAAAATTTACTATAAGTATTATCCGATCTTCTTTTAATGGTCATGGCTGACAAAAGTTTATCAATATCAACACCGCCTTTCTTGATTTTGGTAAAATTAATAACCTCTTCCCAGCGGCTATCAAAAGATTTGCCGGAAGCAACTTTATCTGTATATTTCTCCATATATTTTAATTGATTAATTGAAATTAATTTTAGTTTAACAAAAGACCAATTTAATATCAATAAAAAAACCACCCCGATTCCGAGGGGTGATTTTTTTTATTTGAGAAAAAATTTATTTCCCGAAAGATACTATAGAACAGCGTCTTTAACCGCTTTAGCTAAACGGAATTTAACAACTGTTTTTGCAGGGATCTTGATAGTTGCGCCAGTAGCTGGGTTACGGCCTTCTCTAGCTTTTCTCTTAGCTTTTACTAATTTACCAAAACCAGGAACGATACATTCACCATTCTTCTTAACTTCTTTGTAAACGAATTCGGATAAATTATCCAAGAAACCAGCAGTTTCCTTTTTGCTTAGATTAGCTGCTTCAGCTAAAGAAGCAATCATCTGTGACTTTGTCATTTTTGACATAATTTTTTGCATGGGGCTCTATTAATAAATCCGAAGGACTTAGTAATAATGTCCATTATAAATTATTGCTATTTTAATTAATAAGCTACTTTTTAATAATCATTAATGTTTATAGG
>CAYIZF010000084.1:0-2848 GCA_964367825.1 uncultured Gammaproteobacteria bacterium
TAGCATATTTATGGCTATTTTGTAAGCTAAAAGTAAAAAAAATAAAATTAGCCCAACAAAAAAGAGTTGCAAACGCAACCCTTTTTAATCTTTTTATATTCTCATTATTCCTTAGACTCCATCAATTTTTTAAATTCATCTAGATATTCACGACCTCCGGTCATTAATCCCTGGAGAGCATTTATTCTTTCATTTTTTTCTTCTTCACTAAATTTTTCATTCTTTTGGACTTCATCAATACTATTTACTAAATCATTATCTAAAAATTTTTCTAAATTTTTAGCCAACTCTTCGGAGGTGCGATATTTCCATATCTCCAAAGAATTAAATCCAATCTGACCGCTTTTAGAGACACGACTTATCTTAGAAATATATTTATCCCAACTGGACAATCTTTTATTGTCCATCTTCTTAAACATATCCTGAGCGCCGAGTCGATTATCCAGACTGACAGTTATTTTATCCATTTCCGATATCTTGGCCATTATGTTATCAATCTTTGCGGCTATTTCCGGAAAATCATTCTTTAAAACATCACCACCTTTACCACGATCCGAAAGATAACCGGTAGAATTAAAGCGGTCGTATATATAATTTATCGCCTCCTTTATATTATTATAATTCTTCAGCCAAGAGATTGAATCGCCCTCATCTGAATTAATATTATCTAAACAAGCATTTAAATTATCCAATTTTTTATCAAAACTCGTGTCCTCTAAATAGTCAGCTTCGGTATTACCGATACTTTTCTTATCATAACTATTATAAGGAATCCTGGTGCCAGACAAAGCTTCAACTAAATTTTTGATTTTGCCCCCAAGATCTCGTAATTCCTCCTTAAACTCTTCTGATTTTAATTTCAATTCTTCGGAAAAATCATTTTCTTTATCATGATTATTTTCTTCCTCCCTTGAATTTCCCTTTGGGAATTCAAAACTATTTCTTCCAAACATATATTTATTGTTTAATTTAACAAACCGCCCTAAAACGGTTTAAATTGTTATCTATTTAATTATACCAAATAAATCGCTATTTTTCAAGGGGCAATTAAATTTTTTTCTGAAACCAACCGATAATAAAAAGGATTCCGACGAGAAGCGCAGGACCAGCAATAATAAGAGAATATGAAAGAGATTGCCATCCATCTGTTCCTCTTAATATATGTGTTAGAATCATTAAAATATAAAAGACTCCGGCCAGAGAAAAGGTAATTCCGCCGACTAATTCTCTTTTCCAGGAGATGAGTAGAATAATCAAAAGGACAAGAGATGGAATATTATGCATAAATAATCCCAGGATAGTTCCCCAAAAACCCAAATTCATATCAAAGACATCTAGAGAAAAAGTGGCTAAGAACAAAATAAAAACGATAGCTAATATTCTAGGCGCCCAAAAAATGAACGAATTAATCTTTTTTGTCATATCGTTAATTATTATTCATTATTATTAATTATAGCACAAAAACAGAAAAATATTATAAATCCCATTTAAAACCATTGCCAAAACTTCCCCAAGCAGCCACCTGTTTAAACTGAGGTTTCTTTAATTTTAGGAAATTAATAATTCCTTTTGGAGTCAAATCATATCCGGAAATTTCTAGGCTACGTTTATTTCCTTTTTTACCAATAACAATGGCATTTGCCATTACAGGTTCACTTTTCCCTATGCAATAAGCTATTTTTACAAGGACTTCTTTGGCTTTATATTTTTTAAGTAGATCAACCGCAATTTTTCTGGCCATGTAGGCGCCAGAGCGATCAACCTTGCTTGCGTCTTTCCCAGAGAAAGCGCCGCCGCCAATTGGTATTTGCGGTCCATAGTTGTCGCAAACTAATTTTCTGCCTGTTAAGCCTGTATCAGCATCAAACCCACCCTGGAACCAATCCCCGGATGGATTAATATAAATTTTTTCTATTTTCTTTATATCATTCACTTTTTTCCAATCTTTAACTTCTTTTTCTAATTCATTTTTGGAGACCGAACAAAAACTAGCCACTAAAGAATCGATGATTTTGTTGCTGCGCTCTCCGATGGTTATTTGGACTTTTCCGTCTACGGGATATTTTTCATAAATAAAACGACAAAGACTTTTTGCTAAGTACAGTTCTTGAGGTAAAAATGATTTATTATCATTATTTGCATATCCTATCATTATTCCCTGGTCTCCAGCCCCTCCATTATCAACTCCTCGGGCGATTTCTTGGCTTTGGCGAACTATATTAACACGTATTTCATAATTTTTTCCCACAACACTTTTTACTATATTGGGAATATTTATTTTAGCCTTGGTTGTTAATTCCCCGGTTATTGTTATTAAATTATGTCCGCCCATTACCTCGATTGCTGTTCGGCTTTCGGGGTCCTGCTCCAGACAAGCGTCTAAAATGGCATCGCTAATCTGATCACATACTTTATCTGGGTGTTTAGGCGTTACCGCCTCTGCAGTTTTAAGCATAATATTAGTTGATTAAATTTATTAATAAAAAAATCTCTTGTCCGAGAAAGGAAAGAGTTTTTATTTAGAAATAAAAATCGACCCTTATCTTTCCCTCCCGGGCTAGATTTAGCACCTTCCAAATGGATTCTTTTGGGGTTGCTGGCAGGTCATTGGGCTAGTTCCCTCGCTGCGCTCTTTATAAAACGATTATTTAGTTGTGATTATAGTATAGTACTATTATAGATAAAAGGGAAATAACATTTAAAGACTTTTGCTCGGGGACAAGGATTTCCGCCTCAGGCGCTCATCAATTCGCGCCTTCGTTGTCGCGGTCAGCGCCCGATATGCCCCCGGCATATCGTCCGACGCTCCCCTTTTCGCCGCTTTTGCTAAAGCGGCTCAAGACTCGCT
>CAYIZF010000085.1:0-2846 GCA_964367825.1 uncultured Gammaproteobacteria bacterium
GAGTAGAACCAAAATCTTCATCAAGTCTGGCGATTCTATCAGTTTTATCTTTAGTCGCTTCCTTAATTTCGCTTTCAGAATCGGCTCCGGCGCTTTCCTTTATCTTTTTTACTTGATTATTAAAATCATTTTCGATGCTTTTAACTTTTGATTTGTATTCGGATTTAATTTGCTCAATAGTCGCATCTTTTAAAGTTTCATCAACATCAGTAACAATAAAGCTCGCATAATAAATAACTTTTTCCAAAGATTGGATACCAAGATTCAAAAGCAAACCGATTTTAGAAGATAAACCTCTTAAAAACCAAATATGAGTAGCCGGAACCTGTAAAGTAATATGGCCTAAACGTTCGCGGCGAACAACGCTACGAGTAATTTCAACTCCGCATTTATCACAAACAATTCCTTTATAACGAATCTTCTTATACTTTCCGCAAGAACATTCCCAGTCTTTAGTCGGACCAAAAATCTTTTCGCAGAAAAGACCGTCTTTTTCCGGTTTTTGTGTGCGATAGTTGATTGTCTCTGGACGAGTCACTTCACCATGAGACCATTCAAGAATTCTTTCCGGCGAAGCAAGTTTTAAGCGAATGGCGTTGAAATCGCTAGTTTTTATTGGATTTAACATATATTAATAATCGCTAATTAATAATTATTCTTTAACTTCGCCTTCCTCTGATAAGGACGCTATAACTTCCGGCTTATCATAAACAAATTTATCATCTTCTTTTAATTCTTCGTCTATTTCTGTTACAACCTCAGAAGCCGGTTGGTCGCCTTCACCGCCCAAAAGTTCAACGTCTAAGCCTAAGCCTTTAAGCTCACGGATTAAAACATTAAAAGATTCAGGAACATTTAATTTTTCAATTTCTTCTCCTTTAATGATAGATTCATAAGCCTTACTGCGACCAGGAACGTCATCGGATTTAATTGTTAACATTTCCTGTAAAGTATGAGAGGCACCATAACCTTCAAGAGCCCAAACTTCCATTTCTCCAAATCTCTGTCCGCCGAATTGCGCTTTACCGCCTAAAGGCTGCTGCGTGATTAAGGAGTAAGGACCAATTGAACGTTGATGAATCTTATCCTCAACCATATGGTTAAGTTTCAAGACATACTTATAACCAACTGTAATCTTATTATCATAAGGATTGCCGGTTTTACCGTCATACAAAGTAACTTTTCCATCTATTGGTAAGCCTGCTCTAACTAATTCATTTTTAATTTGTTCTTCAGTTATTCCATTTAAAGCCGGAGTCATAACTTTATAACCCAACTTCTGAGCGGCAAAACCCATATGAGTTTCGAGTAATTGGCCCAAGTTCATACGAGAAATAATACCTAATGGAGATAAAATAACATCAATTGGAGTACCATCGGCCATATAAGGCATATTTTCAATCGGAACAACCTGGGAAATAACACCTTTATTACCATGACGGCCGGACATCTTATCACCAACCTGAATCTTTCTCATGTTAGCAACCGCAACATGAATAGATTTCAAAACGCCGGCTGATAATTTATCACCTTCTTCACGAGAAAATATTTTAATATCGACAACTTTTCCGTGCTCACCATGTTCAAGATACAAAGAGGAATCACGAACATCTTTCGCTTTTTCACCAAAAATAGCACGTAATAATTTTTCTTCAGCCGATAAAGTAGTTTCACCTTTAGGAGTAATTTTACCAACCAAAATATCGCCACTAGAAACTTCTGTGCCAATACGGATAATGCCTTCATCATCAAGATTCTTTAATTTTTCTTCACTGATGTTTGGAATATCGTTAGTGATAACTTCCGGACCGAGTTTTGTATCACGAACATCAATCGTATAATTTTCAATGTGGATTGAAGAATAAACATCTTCCTTTACTAAACGTTCGGAAATAATAACCGCATCTTCATAGTTGTAACCTTCCCAGGTCATAAAAGCGACTAGAACATTACGGCCTAAAGCTAATTCACCATCATCAATTGCCGGACCATTAGACAAGACATCGCCTTTTTTAACTTTTTGCCCAAGATCAACAACTGGATGTTGGTTAATACAAGTTGAAGAATTAGAGCGGATAAATTTATTTAAAGTATATTTATCAATAGCTCCTTTTTTATTTTGAATTTCAATTGAACCGGCTTCAACCTTAATAACAATACCTTCTTCTTTAGCGATAGCCACATGACCTGAATCGCGAGCAGCTTTTGCTTCGACACCCGTTCCAACAATCGGCGCTTCCGGCTTAACTAACGGAACAGCCTGGCGTTGCATGTTTGTACCCATTAAAGATCTTTGTCCATCATTATGTTCCATAAATGGAATAAGAGAAGTAGCAATGGAAATAATCTGATTAGCAGCTACGCCCATGAAATCAATCTTATTAGTTTCTTCAACGCCCGGTTCTCCAAATTTTCTAACTTCAAATTTATGAGGAATAAAATAACCGTCTTTATCAATCGGCACAGTAGCATCAACAGTAATATATTTTTCTTCTTCAAAGGCATCAAGATAAACAATTTCATCAGTCACGCGGCTGCCCTTCTTATCCCTAACAACTTTACGATATGGAGTTTCTAAAAAGCCGTAGCTATTTAAACGAGCATAAGAAGCTAAATGACCGACTAAACCAATATTCGGACCTTCCGGAGTAGCAATCGGACAAATACGACCATAATGAGTAGAATGCACATCACGAACATCAAATCCAGCGCGTTCACGAGTTAAACCTCCCGGACCCATAGCGGATAAGCGACGTTTATGTTCCAGCTCAGCTAACGGATTAGTTTGATCCATAAATTGAGATAATTGAGAAGACATGAAAAATTCACGGACAACACCAATAACC
>CAYIZF010000086.1:0-2752 GCA_964367825.1 uncultured Gammaproteobacteria bacterium
ATATATAATTAATTATGGCTAAAGTCAAGGTAAAATCAAGTTGACTTTAAGTGCTTTTTTTGTTAATTTTAATGTATGAAAAAAGAATTAGAAAAGGCCTATAACCCAGGCGAAAATGAAGATAAAATCTATCAAAAATGGGAAGAATCAGGATATTTTAATCCTGATAATTTAAGCTTGTCAGTAGACGCTAAAAGCTATACAATTGTCCTCCCCCCGCCTAATATAACAGCAAAATTACATATCGGGCATAGCTGTATGTTAGCCATTGAAGATCTTTTAATCCGGTACCATCGTATGTCTGGATATAGAGCTTTGTGGTTACCGGGTACTGACCATGCCGCTATTGCCACGCAAATGGTAGTTGAGAAGAAAATTTTTACCGAAACCGGGAAAACTCGGCATGATTTAGGCCGTGAAAAATTATTAGAAGAAATCTGGAAATTTCTTCGAAACACCCAGGCGGCTATTTTACATCAAACAAAGAAGATGGGCTCATCGCTAGATTGGTCTCGCGAGGCTTTTACTTTTGATGAAGAGAGACAATATGCTGTTAACCGTATGTTTGTTGATATGTATCGTGAAGGCGTTATTTATCGTGGAGAGCGTATTGTTAATTGGTGCCCTCATTGCCACTCGACCCTAGCTGATGATGAGGTTGAATATAAAGAACAACAAGCCAAACTATATACCTTTAAATATAGTTCTGACTTTCCGATTTCTATTTCTACTACTCGTCCAGAAACAAAATTAGGTGATACAGCTGTGGCGGTTAATCCGAAGGATGAGCGCTATAAAGCCTATATTGGCAAGGAATATAAAGTAGATTTTTGCGGCCAACCGTTAAATATTAAAATAATTGCTGATTGGAACGTTGAATCCGATTTTGGAACCGGCGCTTTAGGTGTGACTCCGGCTCATTCTATGGTCGACTGGCAAATGGCCGAGGCTAATAACTTACCAATAATTAAAGTTATTAATGAAGACGGCTTAATACATCAAGGATTTGGTAAATACTCAGGTTTAACTGCTGAGGCGGCCCGCAAAGAGATTGTTGAAGAATTAACCGCCCAAGGATTAATGGAAAAAGAAGAAGATTTAACAAATAATCTATCTATTTGCTATCGTTGTGATACGCCTGTTGAGCCATTACCTTCAAAACAGTGGTTTGTCGGGGTTGATAAAAAATTAGAACGGTTAGGCGGTAAGTCGTTAAAAGAAAAGGCTTTAGAAGCGGCTAAGACTAAAAAAATAACCTTTATTCCTGATCGTTTTGGTAAGCGTTACGAAAATTGGATGGAAAATCTCCATGATTGGTGTATTTCTCGCCAGATTTGGTTTGGTCATAGTATTCCCGTTTGGTATAGAGGAGAAGAAATTTATTGTGGAGAAACTGAACCAGTAGGAGATGGTTGGATTAAAGATGATAATACACTCGATACTTGGTTTTCTTCCGGTATGTGGACTTTCTCGACTCTTGGTTGGCCGGATAATTATAAAGATGGGGTGAAAATCGGAGATTTAGAAAAATTTCATCCGACTCAGGTATTAGAAACCGGTTATGAAATTTTAACACTATGGGTTTCTCGTATGGTAATGATGTCCTTTTTTGCTTTAGGCGAGATTCCTTTTGAACACGTTTATTTACATGGCACTATTTTAGACGGCAAAGGAAAGAAAATGAGTAAGAGTAAGGGTAATGGTGTTGATCCTTTAGACGCAATTGCCGAATATGGAGCTGATGCTTTGCGCCTTTCTTTATTAATGGGCGCGACTCCAGGGAATGATAGTCGTTATAGCGCGGAAAAAATTGAATCTAAACGAAACTTTATTAATAAACTTTGGAACATTTCCCGTTTTATCTTAAGTTCAACCGATGAAAAATATTTTTCTATTCCGGCCGATAAGATGCCGGCAGCAAAGACATTATTTGATAAATGGATTCTGGGGGAAATGAATGATTTAATTAAGAGTGTTACCGAGAGATTTGAAAATTTTGAATTTTCTTTGGCCGCAGAAGAACTTAATGAGTTTACCTGGAATAAATTAGCCGATTGGTACTTAGAAGTCGCTAAAGTAGAAAAAGAAAAAGAAGAGATTTTAATCTATTTATTAAAGAATATTTTAATTCTTTGGCATCCGTTTATTCCTTTTGTCACTGAAACTATTTGGGAGAGTTTTAATGATAGTATTTTAATGGTGGCTGCTTGGCCGAAAGCAGTTGAGACTCTGGAAAATAATAAGAATGAGGTATCTTTAATTCAGGATATTATAATTGCTATCCGTAATGCCCGAAGCGAGAATAAGATTGAGCCGTCTAAAAAATTAACGGCTGTTATGTATGGTCATGAGCTGGCTTCTCTTCTTAATAAACAAAAGGAAATTATTAAAAATTTAAAAACTGGACTTGATAGCTTGGAAATTAAAGAAACCGGTGAGGATATTGAAAAGGCAATTATTGTTCCGGTGGGAGAAGTTGCTGTTTATTTAATTGGCGCCATTGATGAAGCTAAAGAAAAAGAACGTTTAATAAAAGAACAAGCTAATTTAGAAAAATTAATTGCTATACAAACCCAAAAACTAAGTAATGCGGATTTTATTTCTCGCGCTCCGGAAAAGATAGTGGCGGCTGAAAAGGAAAAATTAGACAGTTATCAAAAAGAACTAGCAAAAATCGCTAATATAATTACCAGTTTATGACTTTAAAAAATTATTTATTTGTTATGTCTGCCCTAACAGCGGTATGTTGGGG
>CAYIZF010000087.1:0-2722 GCA_964367825.1 uncultured Gammaproteobacteria bacterium
GATTTATTCCTTTCAATAAACAATAATATTCCATCAAATTTATATATATTTTCATTATTACTTTTAGAATCAAGAAAGTTTAAGTGGTTAACTAACCATTAAACATTGCAGAAATTACTAATAAGTATAATTAATCATACCATTTATAAAATTATTAAAATATGCTCTGATTACTGTTATCGGGCTTTTTTTTATTTCCATAATTCTTTTAAGTGGTACTGTTCGGGATTTGCGCGCGGCTTATATTTCCGGAATTGAAGGAAAAAATGAATTAACAGAAGCATTCTCACAATTAAAATCAGGAGATTATAACGAAGCTCTGAAAAACTCACAAATAGCCAATAATAATTTTAATGCTTCTTTAGATAGACTTGATTCTATCCAAAATAATATTGTTGTTAAAAAAGTATCTTTTTTTCGCACGCAAGTAAATTATCTTGAATATCTTTTTAAGACAACCGAGATTCTTAGTCGTTCCTTGGAGCGTTCAATCCCGCTAGCTAAACAGTTTGAAGAAATAAGCGGTGGAGAAGCAGGTGCTAATTTTGCTAATTTAGATAACGAAAATAAAAATAAATTTTTAAAATTACTTTTTGAATCGGGACCAGAGATTAATGGTCTTAAAGCTAATCTCGATTTAGCTCTGTTTAATATTGATAAAATTCGTAAAACTAGCGTTTTGTGGCCGGTCTATGATCAAATAAGCGAATACAAAACCCAACTTCGAGAAGCTTCGGCATTGATGGATAAATTAAGTTCGCTGGTGAAAGTATTGCCGATTTTAGCCGGGTATCCGACTGAAAAAGAATTTCTTATAATTTTACAGAATAACGATGAATTAAGACCGACTGGTGGTTTTATTGGAGTTTTTGGATTAGCTAATGTAAAAAATGGAGACATTATTTCTTTAAAAACAAGTGATAGTTACCATTTAGATATGCCAGCCGTTGATAATTGGAAAAAGGAACCGCCGGCACCGATAAAAAAATATTTAGATGTTGAAAATTGGTATTTGCGGGATGCGAACTGGATTCCCGATTGGCCACTAGCCGCTCAAAAAATAAATGAAATCTATACCGGGGAAAGTTTGGCTATCGGACAGCCTGCTCCGAATTTTGCCGGAATAATAGCGATTAACCCAGATTATATTAGTGATTTATTAAATCTTGTTGGGCCGATAAATATTAGTGGCGAGGAATATAATTCGCGTAATTTTCAAGAACTGCTGCAGTATAATGTAGAAATAGCTTATAAAGATCGAAATATTTCTTCTTGGAATCGAAAAGAAATAATTAATGAATTACTAGAAGAATTAAAAATTCGTTTATTTAATCTACCATCAAGTCAATGGATTAATTTAGTGAATGTTATAGCTGATGCTACAGCTAGAAAAGATATTCAAATATATTTTAAAGATCCGGCTTTAGAAGATTTAGTAAAAAACATGGATGCCGCCGGTGAAATTAAACAAACGGAGGGTGATTATTTAATGGTAGTTGACGCTAATTTAGCCGCTTTTAAAAGTGACGCTGTCGTCAAGAAAAAAATTGATTATAATATTAGTCAGAGAAATGATCGAACTTCAGCTAGCTTGACTTTAAATTATAAACACGAGGGCGATTTTGATTGGCGAACTACTCGCTATCGCAGTTATACTAGAATATATTTACCTTATGGTAGCCGGCTTATTACTGTTTCCGGTTTTGATAAGGATAAATCGGATTGGACGTCTTTTGATGATTCCACTTTAAATAAAACTGTTTTTGGTTTTTTCTTTACAGTTGAACCGGGAACCGAAAAAGAAATTAGTATTAGTTATTTTTTGCCGGAAAATATAAATAAACAAATGACTAACGGTACATATAGTCTCTTAGCGCAAAAACAATCCGGTCGAAGAACGCAGGAATTAAAAGTTACGGTTAGTCCAAAAAAGGGCAGTGTTAAAAACTGGGTAACTGATTTTAAAACTGATAAATTTTTTCAATAAAGTATGGATATCTTTTTAATTTCCATAATTATTTTGTTGTTTCTGATTATTACTTTCCGACCAAAAATCGGAGTTTATTTGATGGCTGCGTGTTTACCGATAATCGGCCGAGATATAAATTTATACGGATTCATCGTTCCTATTTCGGATTTAATAGCTCTATTAACTTTATTCGGTTTTGTTTTAAATTTATTTTATCGCGTATTATTTAAACCCCAAGAACACATAAAAATAATATGGCCGTTATTTTTTCCTTTTCTAATGTTTTTCTTAGCTAGCATTTTGTCGATTATTTTTTCTGATAATCTTGTTTCTTCTTTTTATTATTTTCTACGCTGGCCATTTTTCCTTTATGCGGCCTATATTTTTATTCCGGCGAATGTTATTACTGACGCTAAAACATTAAAGAAAACGGTTGTTATTGTGTTTTTGAGTGCTATGGCGGTTTTAATTTCCGGCTATTTATCTTTATTCGGACAAGATTGGCAAAATAATTTTTTCCGCTTAAAGTCGGTATATTTTTGGGGCGGATATCCTTTTGGCGAAAATCATAACTTGATTGCGGAATTTTTAAATATTGGCGTCTTCTTTGTTTTAGTAATTAAAGAATTTTTAAAAACAAAAAAAGAAAGACGATTGGCAGATGTATTATTTTTCTTGACCGCCCTGGGAATTATCTTAACTTTCTCCCGCGCCGGTTGGATAACTTTATTCTTACAATTAGGAGTATATTTA
>CAYIZF010000088.1:0-2693 GCA_964367825.1 uncultured Gammaproteobacteria bacterium
TTTTAATTTTATAGAATTAATAAATAATTATAAATTTATGAAAGGATTTAACACAAACATTGAAAAAGCGACTTTAGAAAATAATTATTTTCGTAAAGTTCTCTATTCAGGAAAACATAGTCAATTGGTTCTAATGTCTCTAAAGCCAAAAGAAGAAATCGGTTTAGAGATTCATGCGGAAAACGATCAATTCTTCCGTTTTGAAAAAGGACAGGGCAAATGCATAATTGACAATAATGAATATCTGGTAGAGGACGGCTCGGCCATAATCGTCCCGGCCGGAGCCGAACATAATATTATAAATATCTCAGAAACTGACGAATTGAAACTATATACAATTTATTCTCCTGCTCATCATAAGGATCAGATTGTTAGAATTACAAAAGAAGAAGCCGAAGCTAATGACGAAGAATTTGATGGTAAAACTACAGAGCAGTCTTAATTTATAAATATATAAAAAATGGAATCAGATAAGATTAAGAATCATTTATTAGTATTTTCAGGCAAGGGCGGTGTTGGCAAGTCGACCGTGGCTGTTAATTTAGCTATCACTTTAGCAAAAAAGGGGCTAAAAGTTGGTTTACTAGATGCCGATATTCATGGACCAAATTTAGCTTTGATGCTCGGCGTACAAGAAAAAGCGATTTTTTCTTGTGGAGAAAACTTTATTTTACCAGTTGAAGTAAATAAAAATTTATCATTAGTTTCTATCGCGTATTTCATACCAAAAACAGATACTCCGGTAATCTGGCGAGGGCCAGCGAAAATGAAAATTATTGAAAGATTTGTTAGTGAAGTAAGCTGGGGTAATTTAGATTGGCTAATAGTTGATGCTCCTCCAGGGACTGGTGATGAGCCGTTATCAATTGCTCAATTATTGCCAAGATCTAGAGCGGTTATAGTGACTACGCCACAAGAAGTTTCCTTGCTTGATTCGACCAAGGCAGTTAACTTTGCTAAAGAATTAAAATTAAAAGTTTCTGGGTTAATCGAAAATATGAGCGGTTTAGTTTGTCCTCATTGCGGAAAAACAATAAATATATTTAAAAAAGACGGCGGAAAAAGAATTGCCAAACAATACAAAATACCATTTCTAGGGTCTATACCGATAGATCCGGAAATTGTTATTTCTGGCGACAATGGAGTTCCTGTTGTTATGAATAAAAATTCGGAAATAACTAAAATATTTTCAGCAATTGTTGGAAAACTATTAATTAAGAAATAAAGAATATGATAATTTTATCTTCAATTATTTTAGCAGGTCTCGCAATTAGTTTGTGTGTCTGGGTGGCCGTTTTATTTTTATATTTTAAAAAAGAAACATTACATAAAATAACTTTATTTCTAGTATCACTGTCCGCCGGGGCTTTAATGGGTGGTGCTTTTTTACATCTTCTGCCAGAAGCCTCTCAGGAAATAGAAACTGGCAAATTATATTTGATAGTATTGGCCGCTTTTATTTTTTTCTTTTTCATGGAAAAATTATTATTTTGGCGACATTGCCATAAAGAAAATTGTCCGATTCATACTTTCGGATACATGAATTTAGTCGGGGATTCTTTACATAATTTTATTGACGGGCTAGTTATTGCCGGTGCATTTTTAGTTGATATAAAATTAGGAATAGCTACAACGATAGCAATCGCCATACACGAGATACCCCAAGAAATTGGTGATTTTGGCGTGCTGATTCATGCGGGGTTTAATAAGAAAAGAGCCTTAGTAGTAAATTATCTTGTTGCCTTGACAGTTGTTTTGGGCGGAGTTGTTGGATATTTTATGTCGTTTACTCTTAATAATATTATTCCGTATTTATTGCCATTTGCGGCCGGTGGGTTTATTTATATTGCCGCCTCCGATCTTATGCCGGAATTAAGAAAAGAAACTAATTTAAAAAGATCCATTAGTTCTTTTGCGGTTTTTATATTAGGTATTGCCTTGATGTTGTTAGTAAAGTTGATTAATGATTAAAATAGTGAATTAAAAGTTAATATGAATAAGTATAAAAAAATTTATATCATGATAGCTTTGGCGGCTTTATTGTTTCCTTTTTTTTCACGTGCTGATGAGATTAAAGAAGAAAACACTAATTTTAAGTCCGAAGTGATAGAAGTCATAAAGGTAGAAGAAAAAATCCGGGAAGATGGAACTAAATTCAAGCAACAGGATTTGAAACTTCTCGGACTCGAGGGTGCTTGGAAAAATAAGGAAATAATCTATAAAGGCATATCTGATATAGAAGTAGCTAACGCTAATTTCTATAAAGTCGGAGATAAAGTCTATGTCGAGGGACATACTGATGAATCAGATCAAGATATTTTTTATGTGGTTGATTTTGTTAGAAGCGGCTATCTCTATATTTTATTTATTATTTTTGTCTTGGCTGTTTTACTGGTCGGCAGATCAAAAGGATTTAAGGCTTTAATCAGTTTATTCTTAAGTTTTGTAGTCATCATTAAATTTATTTTACCGCAAATATTGAATGGCCGAGACCCTTTTTTGATTAGTTTAATAGGGGGTTTGGTTATTTTAGGAATAATAATTTATTTAACAGAGGGCTTTAAAAGAAAATCCCATATTGCTGTTTTATCGGTTTTAATTTCTTTATCATCAACTCTAATACTTTCAGTAATTTTTACAAAATTAACTAAATTATCAGGGTTAGCGCAAGAAGAGGCCGCTTTTTTAATCGG
>CAYIZF010000089.1:0-2662 GCA_964367825.1 uncultured Gammaproteobacteria bacterium
AAGAACCAATATTGAAAAACTAAAAGAATATAATAAGGAAATAAAAAGTTCTCGAAATCGCTTAAAGCTCGAAAAAGATAAATTGCAAAAATATCTTGATACCGCCGGTGTGATTGTTTTAATTTTTGATCTTGATAATAAGGTTTTTTTAATCAATAAAAAAGGGCGGGAAATTTTTGGGGTGGAATATAATGAGATTATGGGCCATGATTGGATAGCGGAATACGTTGCTCGAAAAAATCAAATCCAAACCAGGAGCATGATTGCGTTTTTAACGAATCATACGGCCCCGGTCGATACAGTTGAAAATATTATTATCGCTAAAGATAAGACGGAAAAAAATATTGTTTGGCATTTTAATACGCTTCAAGATGAGAGCGGCAATGCTCAATCCATTTTAGCTACGGGTGTTGATGTCACCGAACTTACTAAAGCGAAAATTACCATTAATCAGCTTAAGGAAGTTGATAAATTAAAGAATGAAGTTTTAAATATTGCGACGCATGAATTAAAAACACCGCTTATTTCCATTGTTGGGTTATCGGAAGTGATGCAAAAACAACCAAAAACAATTCCGGCGGAATATCAGGATTTTATTTCTATTATTCATAATGAAGGAACAAAATTAAATAATCTTATCAAGACGATGTTGACCGCCAGTCGTAATGAAGTTGGTAAGGTTTCGGTCTTTAAAGAAAAATTTGATTTAGTTGAATTAGTTTTGTCTTTAAAGACATCGCTAGAAATGTTAGCTAAGAGATCTGCTTCATCGATTAAATTTGATATTAAGATGAAAAAATTAGATATTGAAAGCGATAAGGCTAAAATATCGCAAGTGATTTATAATTTCGTCGATAACGCCGTTAAGTACGGTACTAATAATCAAGTAATCGAAGTTAATATGTTTTTGCCGGATAAGCAAAATATCCGAGTGGAAGTAAAAGGTAACGGACAAGGAATCTCTAAAGAAAAGCAGAAGAAATTATTTATTAAATTTTCTCAGCTCGAGCCATCATTATCACGTTCGCAAGACGGTATGGGCCTCGGTCTTTATATTTGCAAGCAGAATATCGATAATCTCGGCGGGGAAATCGGCGTGGAGAGCGAGGAAAATAAGGGCGCTACTTTTTTCTTTACTCTGCCTTTAGAAAATAAAAAAGCTTAATTTATAAATATATGAAAATTTTAATCATTGATAATGATGTGAGTACGGTTACAACTTTAAAGGCCTTGATAATGAGTCAGGGTGATTTTAATATCGATGTTGCATATAACGGCCGGAGTGGTTTGGCTAAGATGGTGGAAACACCGGATTATGATGTTGTTCTTTTAGATATTATGATGCCGGAAATAAGCGGAATGCAGGTTTGCGAGACGATGGCCGGCGATAATCGGATGCGCGATATTCCGGTTCTTTTAATGTCATCCGCTTTACCGATTTCACCGGCGGAATTCCGCGAGTCGCTAAGCAAATCGGATAAATTAAGCGTAATCAAAGGTGTTTTAGAAAAACCGTTTACTACCGACGCTCTACTTTCGGAGATTAGGAGGGTAGCCAGAAAACAGATTTAAATTAAAATTAGATTTAAATCAAAATCATAAAAATATGTCACATGAAATAGAAGCGGACTTCGTCGAAGATTATCACAACGAAGCGTCTCAATGCCAGCATTGCACGAGTTTTAGTTTTCAAGACGGGGTTGGATATTGTTCAGAAGGACAGTGCGAAGTTTCTCTGAACGCGCATTGTGATTTTTTTCAATCGCGAGATTAATTCGATAAATGTGAATCGTCGGAAAATTCCGCGTCCAGAAGAGAAGTATCGGCATTAACCCATTCGACAAAAGAATTATCCGCTTTTATTTTTAATTTTTGTTTGAAGTTCGGTGATACTTCGACGTATGTATCTTTGACTGCGAGGCCTTCTAAAATCGGCGAGCTTATTTTTAAAGTAATGGGGTTAGAACCGCAATTAAGGCAATAAGCCTTGTCGTCTGTATTTTCCTTGATATTTAAATCAGTATTTTCTTTTTGTAAATCAACCCGTGATAAGTCAACGGCGCGGCCGGTTAAAATTATTTGGCTACTCGTTCCGCTCGCCGGTTCGATCATAATTCTTAGATGGCGACCGTCGGCGTTTATATTGGCGAAATTTTCCATTTCGATCGTTTTAGTTGTTTCTTGTAAAATCGGATAACTATCGATTTTTTCTTTTAATTCCGGAATATAGCGCAAGCTTAAACCGCTAAAAACGATACCGGCGATAATCCAGAGACTGAAAATAATTACGGCCGTTTGTAAATTAATTATTTTTTTATTTAGAATTATTATTAAGCCGCCAATCATCGCTAAAAGGGCGGGTAAGGCGAGAGACAGAAATCCGGTAACCAGCATCCAAATAAAAGGGATGGATAAACTTAATTCGCGCACGGGAATATGGCGGAAACTATAATTAGACTGTGCTTGCAAGAGAATATAAAAACTACCGATGCCGACGCCGATTAAAACCGCCAAGGACGTCATAATGATTATAAATCCGAAAAAGAATCTGATAATCGGCCAGAGCGAATTCCATATTTTCTTTATGGCCGCAAAAATTCCATTAAGGATTAAGAGCGGCAGATTAATTATCTTTCCGAAGACTGAACGTTTTTCCCAACGT
>CAYIZF010000090.1:0-2644 GCA_964367825.1 uncultured Gammaproteobacteria bacterium
GGCTAAAGGAATTTTATTTTTTAAATCTTTAAGCGTGCGACCTAGCGCCACTTTCACCGCTCCTTCTTTTTTATTTAGACGTTCGGCGATTTCGGAAAAAGATAAATCCAACCAAAAACGCATTATTAAAATTTCTCTATCTTGGTCTTTTAGACTTTTCATCGCTTCTTTAATAAGATCAACATTTAAACCATTGTCGATATCCGCTAAAAAGTCAGTTTTATCTGCCAAGTCCCAACAATCGTCTATATCATCGTGCCCTTTTTCACGGCGGTAATAATCAGTAACCGCATTTCGGGCTATCATATATAACCAGGCCGAAAAACTTCCTTCTTTAAATTGCCCTATTTTGTCCCAAGCCTTAGTAAAGACGGTGCTGGTTATATCCTCGGCTACCTCTTTATTCAATGTTTTATAATAAATAAAATCGTAAATTTTTTTAATATAAATATCATAAAGCCGGCCGAATGATTCGGGGTTTCCCGCCTTAGTATCTAACGCCAAGTCCAGTTCTTGTTGTTTAGAAATTATGGCCATATCTTCTCTTCTATTATAACAAACGTGAAAAGTATAAAGAAGTAACAAAACAGAATTTTACTAAAGTTGTCTTTTTTTAAAAAATCCCTACAATTATATATGTATGTATATCTTAGGAATAGAAACCAGTTGCGACGAGACCGCCGCTTCAATAATCAAGACCGATCAAAAGACCGGCAAGATTAAAGTACTCTCAAATATTATTTCTTCTCAAATCGAAATCCATAAAAAATATGGTGGCGTTGTTCCTGAAGTCGCCGCTCGTGAACATGTTTTAAATATATTGCCGGTTATAGACGAATCACTAAAAACCGCTGAAATTAACTATAAAAAGCTCGATTTAATTGCCGTCACTAAAGGTCCGGGATTAGTAACTTCTTTGGTCGCTGGCATGGAAACCGTCCGTGCTCTTTCTTTCGCTTGGAAAATACCAGTTTTAGAAATAAACCATGTTGAAGGACATATTTATTCGAATTTCATTAATCCGAAAACAAAGATTAAATTTCCAGCGATAATAATGACAGTTTCCGGCGGACACACTAATTTAGTGGTCATGACTGAGGATAAAAAAATAAAAATAGTTGGCGAAACTTTAGATGACGCGGCCGGCGAAGCTTATGATAAGGGCGCAAAAATGATGAATTTAGGTTATCCAGGGGGTCCGATTATTTCTAAAATGGCTGAAGAATTTAAAAAATCATTTGCGTCCGCCGAACCGATAAAAAGCGCTATAATTTTGCCACGCCCGATGATAAACTCAAAAAATTTAGATTTTTCTTTTTCTGGTTTGAAAACTGCCTTGCTTTATCAACTTCAAAAGGATAAATCCTGGAAAAATAGAGTTACTGAATATTGCTTTGTTTATCAGCAGGCGATTATCGATATATTAGTAGCAAAAACAATAAAAGCGGCTAAAAAATATAAAGCTAAGTCGGTTTTACTTTCCGGAGGAGTAAGCGCTAATCGAGAACTTCGCGAAAATATGGAAAAAGCGGTTAAAGAACAATTAACTGGCGTTAACTTTCTGGTTCCGGAAATGATCTACACCACCGACAACGCGACAATGGTCGCCACGGCCGCCGCTTTTAAGATAAAAAACAAAAAAATAACACCTTTTAACAAGTTAAGGGTTGACCCCAGTTTACAACTTAAATAAGATAGGCTAAAATTCAAATGCTATATTTAGCACCCTGGTTTGGTGGCGAAGTGGTCTAACGCTGCGGTTTGCAAAACCGCCATTCGTGGGTTCAAATCCCACCCAAACCTCAAAATAAAATACACCCAAACGGGTGTATTTTATTTTAATAAGCGAGATAATCCCACATTAAAAACTGTGGATAACCTGTGTTTTCTGTGTATAAAACCAGATTTTAAGTCCAAGCAGGCGTAGACTTAAATTATTAATAAAAAGAAATTTAATATAATATTAGCCAAATTACCTAATATTAACTGTTTATAACCGATTTAAGTCCACAATATTTGACCATCATAATTTAAAGTGCTATACTAATAGTAGATCTTTAACTAGCTTTTAATGCCAATGCTTACGTGGCAATAAAAAAAGTAGATTACACAAGTTAACCAAAATAGACAAAAAGATAAAACTTGATAAAAATCAAAAAATGAATTTTTACTAATTTTTATCTAGTCTAAGTTAACTAAAAAAATCAAAAAAAACAATTTACTAAGAGCTGGTAGAGAAAGAAATGCTCTTTAAGTAAGCAAAGTGCAAAGTGCTAAGTTTCTTGATAACACATCACAAAGCATATGTTATTAGGAATGAGGCTCACAGATGCCCAATATTATATTACTTATATTTTTATATAAAACGGAGCTCTTGTGGGCCTCTTTTGTTATCCAAAAATTGTGCTATAGTAAGGCTGTGGATAATAAAGTAGTTAATAAATAGAATTTTTTTGTAAATATATGTCATTATCAATCGGAATCGTTGGCCTGCCAAATGTCGGTAAATCAACCTTATTCAACCTCTTAACCAAGAAGGGGGTTGAGGCTGCCAATTATCCTTTTTGTACTATTGATCCTAATGTTGGTGTAGTAAAAGTCCCTGATTTTCGCTTAGATAAACTAGCCGCTATCTCAAATCCGA
>CAYIZF010000091.1:0-2580 GCA_964367825.1 uncultured Gammaproteobacteria bacterium
TTTTAATCGGATTTTTTATTATACAAATTTCTTTATATTTTCCTTAACTTTTTACCCCATCTTCTTCCGAATAAATGCTGGGACGCTCAAATCTTCATCTTCGTTTACCGGTTTTTCTGCCTTTCGCTCTAAAGCTGGCTTAATAGGAATATTTTTAAAAACGTTAAATTTTCCCTTATCCTTATCGACTGAAGTTGATGGTGTTGCCGCTTCTTTTTCCACTTCTTTTTCGACAATAAAATGGTTAGGAGTATATGATTTAGTTACTTCTGTCTTTTGATTTTTTCCTCGTCCATCAAAACCGGTAGCAACAACGGTGATTTTAATTTGATCCTTCATCTTTTCATCAATAACGGCACCAAAAATAATTTTAGCGTCATCATCAGCCGCCGAAGTAATGACTTTAGCCGCTTCTGAAACCTCGGCCATACTCATATCAGGACCGCCGGTAATCGTGAACACGATGCCGCGAGCACCATCAATAGACATATCAAGCAAATTGGAATTAATCGCGTCCTTGGCCGCTTCAATCGCCTTATTTTCACCACTAGCCATACCAATACCCATTAAAGCTGAACCGGCGTTTGACATAACTGCTTTAACGTCGGCAAAATCGGCGTTAATAATACCTGGTACAGTAATAATTTCCGCAATTCCTTGAACACCTTGACGTAAAACGTCATCAGCAATTTTAAAAGCGTCCAAAAGCGAGGTTTTTTTATCAATCACTTGTAATAATTTATCATTAGAAATGGTAATAATCGTATCAACCTTATCCGCGAGCTCAGCATAGGCCCTATCGGCTATATTCTTGCGCTGACCGCCTTCAAACATAAAAGGCTTCGTAACTACTGCTACGGTCAAAGCGCCCATTTCCTTAGCGATAGAAGCCACTACAGGCGATGCGCCAGAACCGGTCCCACCACCCAAGCCGCAAGTAACAAAAACCATATCGCAACCTTTCAAGGCCTCTTTTATTTCATTTTGAGACTCCTCAGCCGCCCCCTTGCCTAAGTCTGGATTCATACCAGCACCTAAGCCCTTAGTTACGGTTTTACCAATATTTATCTTCTCGTTAGCCTTACTATAATGCAAAGCCTGAACATCGGTGTTAATAGCAACAAAACCGACGCCGCGAATCCCGTTAGCAACCATGCGGTTGATAGCACTTCCGCCGCCGCCGCCGACACCAACTACTTTTATTTTGGCAAATGTTTCAATTTCTGGTTTTATTTCGGCCATAAAATTATCTTGAATGAATTAATTTATTATTTAGGCATTATCTTACTAAATAAGCCTTTGGTTTTTTCAAAAATCCCGCCTAAGCTCTTGGATAATTTTCCACCATCCATTTCCCCGTCAGTATGACTACCCCAAATAACCAAACCGAGAGCGGTTAAGAATTCCGGATTTTTTACTTTATCAATTACAACGTTAATGTTTTTAGCTTGGCCAATAGCCGCCGGAAGACGCAATCTCTTTTTTGCCGACTCTACAAGAGCATCGAGATTAGCTCCACCACCAACAAAGATAACACCAGCCGGAAGCATACCTGAACGATCTATTTTATTAAACTCACTATCAACCTTATCAAATATTTCTTCGACTCGAGCATTAATTATTTCTGATACATATTTACGTGAAATAACACTGATATCATCATTGACTTCTTCCTCCTTCACTAATTCACTAACATCAATATCATCATTATTCTTATCCATATTTTCCGGCAGAGCACTGCCATATTCTCGTTTTATTCTTTCCGCTAAATTAATCGGACAACGAAGTCCAATCGCAATATCAGCCGTAATATGTTCAGCGCCAATAGGCAAAATAGCAGTATGAATTAAATTTCTTTCTTCATAAACAGCTAAGGAAGTTGTCGACGAACCGAGATTTACTAAAGCGACACCTAATTCTTTTTGCTTACTACTTAAAACAGCTTCAGCGGCCGCTAGTGGCCCAAGAACCAAATCTTCTATCTCTAAGCCGGTACGATATATTGCTTTTGTTAAATTCTTTATTTGTGTACTTAGTCCTTGAATAATTAAAGTTTCAACTTCTAAACGAATACCGTTCATGCCAATCGGATCTTTAACGTCTCCTTGATTATCAACACTAAACTTGATTGGAATAACATGAAGGATTTCATAGTTAACCGGAACAGCTAAAGCTCGAGCGGCTTCAATCGCGCGATTAACATCATTTTCACCAATTTCGCCATCACTACGTCCAACAGCCACTACGCCTTTAGAGCGCTCACATTTTATATGGGGATCATTAATACCTACCCAAACTCGCGTAATCGGCACACCGACAAGACGTTCCGCTTTTTCAAGACAAGCCGAAATAGAAGAAGTGGTTTCTTCAATACTATTAACTATACCGCGGCTAACACCGGCGGTCGGGACAGAAACAGCGCCAATAATCTGAAGTTCTTCGCCGTCAATGCTTGATATTTTTTGACCGACAACCAGTCTAATCGAAGTTGATCCGATATCTAAGCCGGCAATGATATTATCTTTCATACAAAATAAATTATATAAAATGCCAGAAGATGTCCAAGTTAAAATCCAAAAG
>CAYIZF010000092.1:0-2547 GCA_964367825.1 uncultured Gammaproteobacteria bacterium
GGTTAACAGATTTTTTAAAAAATTAAAAGGGGTTACAAAACCGATAACCGATTTTTTTTCCGCCGATAATAAAGAAGCTTAGCAGTCTCGGTAAAGACAAAATAAACAGCCACGATACCAAATATCAAGGCCAGATGCTCGGGGCGAGGCGGCGCAAATTTAAATATTCTTTGACCAAAGGCGGTAAACGGCAAAGCAATAGTAATAAAGACAATTATTATGCTTAAGGCGATTATCGAACGTGACGGACGCGTCGTCTTAAGAAAAAATGATTTTGTCCGAATAGAAAACACTAGAACCAATTCGGTTAAAATACTGGCAATAAACCAATTTGTCTGCAACACTTCCGGCCGCATTTTAAAGAAAACAGAAAAAACCAAAAAATCAAAAACTGTGCTTATTAATCCGAGAATTATCGCAATGACGATTATTTCATTCGCTTCATATTTTTTCGGTGACTTCAATTCTTTTTCATCGACGTTATCCGTGGAAATAGAAATCATCGGCGTGTCGGAAAGAAGATTAAGCAATAAAATTTGAATCGGAAGCATCGGCAGATAATCAATTAATAAGGAAGCTGTCGCTACCGCAAAAAAATTTCCAAAATTTGAAGCCAGGGTCGATTTAATATACTTAGTCGTATTAGCAAAAACGCGGCGCCCCTCTCTTATGCCGGCTACAATAACAGATAAATTGTTCTGGAGTAAAATAATATCCGCCGCTTCACGAGCAATATCAGATGCGCTATTAACCACTAACGAAACGCCGGCAATCTTTAGGGCTGGAGCGTCATTTATTCCCTCGCCCAAAAAGCCAACCATATGTTTTTCTCGCAAGCTTTTAATGATGTTAAATTTTTGTTCCGGAGAAACACGAGCAAAAACGCTATACGCCTCAAGCAATTTTTCCCGTTTTTCATCATTTTCTTTCGACCATTCATCGCCGGTAATTACAAATTCCGGATTTTCAATTAAACCGATTTCGCGTGCGACCGCACCCGCTACCTCCGGACCGTCGCCGGTAATAATCACTATTTTCACGCCAATTTTTTCCGCCTGCTGAATCGCTTTGACCGCGCTGTCTTTAATCGGATCTTGAAAAGAAATAATGCCGGAAAACGAAAATTGCGACGTCATGACATCGGGCGTAATTTCCTTTAATTCTTCATTTTCCGCTAAGCGACGATAGGAAACGGCCAATGTTCGATGGCCAAGCTTCCCTTCCGCCGCCGCAAAATCAAGCGCCTTCTTTTTATCCTCTTCACTTATCGCGCATAAAGGTAAAATACTTTCTAAAGCGCCACGGGCAATTAAAAAATCGCCTTCTTCATTATTTATTAAAACAACATTTTTCTTAACTTTCGGGTCAAAAGGTTCTTCATCTATTTTTTTAGCTTTTTTTAAACTGTCTTTAAACTTTTCAGGCAAACCGTTTTGCAAAGCAATATCAAAAGCTTCAGTCATTTCTTTAAGTTCGAAAGCGGAAGCTAAATTAGCAAAATATAAAGTTTTTTCAGAATCAACAGCATAAACATTAACGATTTCTAATTTATTTTCCGTTAAAGTCCCAGTTTTATCACTACATAAAACTTCTATACCGCCTAAATCTTCAATGGCCGACAAACGTTTAACAATCACTTTCTTTTTTGCCAAACGCCTAGCGCCGCGCGCGAGTGAAAAAGTGGTTACAAGCGGCAGAGCTTCGGGAATAACACTAATCGTTAAGGCGACCGAAAAAATAATCAATTCAAAAATATTAATTCCGCCCGGCTTAATGATTAAGTGCGCGGCAAAAACTAAAATTAAAGTCAGTCCGACCAACTTAAGAATAAATCGAGAAAAATCAGAAATACCTTTTTCAAAATCACTTACCCGCCGCGATTCGCCGACTAATTTAGCAATCTGCCCGAAAGCGGTTTCTTTGCCGATAGCTAAAACAACGGCTTTAGCTTTGCCTTTGACAATATCCGTTCCGGAAAAACATAAATTAGCCGCCTGATGATAGGAAGTCGGAGTTACTGTCATTATTTCAGAGTTCTTATAAACCGCACATGATTCACCGGTAAGAATAGTTTCATCGATGACCAAGCCATCATCTTCGATAATCCGCGCATCGGCCGGCACTTTATCACCTGTTTCTAAAAATATGATATCTCCGACAGTTAGACCGTCAGCGCTAATTCGACTAACCACACCGCCACGCAAAACAGTGGCGCGCGGTAAAGCATATTTATTAAGAAGTTGAACAGTTTTTTCTGAACGATATTCCTGCAGAAAACCTAAAGTGGTATTAACAGCTAAGAATAAAAAAATCATCAAAGCGTCTGTAGTTTCTCCTAAAAATATTGTTAAGATTATTGCCCCGACGAGCAAATAAATAAAAGAGGATTTAAATTGGCGAAAAAAAATATTCCAAGCGGACACCGATTTTAAACTAAACCTATTAAGGCCATATTTCGCTTCTCTATCCGATAAGCTATCAAGGGATAACCCCAAATCTTGATTAACATCAAGCTCGCTTAATATCTCCTTAGTTGCCCTAATAGAA
>CAYIZF010000093.1:0-2452 GCA_964367825.1 uncultured Gammaproteobacteria bacterium
CCGCTAATGCCGACTAAACGACCCAACGGAATTTCCACTTTTATATTTTTTAAATTATTGGCGCGAGCGCCGATTATCTTTAAGAAACCATGATTTTGACTGCGACGTTTTTCTGGCAAACCTATTTTTCTTTCTCCGTTAAGATATTGAATAGTTAATGATTTTCTAGCGGCTATTTTATTTTTTTTCTCATCCAATAAATCTTTTGTATTACCGATAGCAACTATTTCTCCGCCATGAACACCGGCCAGTGGCCCGAGATCAACTAAATAATCAGATTCTAAAATAGTTCTCTCATCGTGTTCAACAATAATAACAGTATTATCTTTATCGCGTAATTTTTTTAAAGTATCAATTAAACGTTCCGTATCACGTTCATGCAGACCAATTGTCGGTTCATCAAGCACATAAAGAGTTCGCGAAAGATTTGAACCGATTTGCGATGATAAACGGATACGCTGCGCTTCACCGCCAGAAAGAGTAAAGGCTTCTCTTTCTAAAGATAAATAGTTTAAACCGACTTTAAGCAAAAACTCCAAACGACTGATAATTTGGACAACAACATTTTCAACAATCGCTCTTTGACGTTTAGTCATTTTTTCAAAATAATGATTAAAAAAATCTAAAAGTTTATCAACCGGCAGTTTACTTACTTCCGCTAAATTTTTACCGCCAATTTTTACCGCCAATGCTTCCGGTCTTAAACGATCGCCATGGCATTTCGGACATTTATTTTTAGTGAAAAAACTGGTCTTTCCTAAACCGGAACATTCCGGGCAAGCGCCTTGCGGCGAATTAAAAGAAAATAAGCGCGGCTCCACTTCCGGAAAAGAGAAGTTATCATTCGGACAAGTCCAATTTGATGATAATAAAAATTCCTGTTTTTTATATTTAGCGATTAATAATTCTTTGCTATAATCCAGCGCATTTTCCACTGCCTCAAATAAACGCGTTTCGTCATTAAGCATTACTTTATCAATCACGATTTCAATATCATGTTTTTGCTTGGGCGCCAATTTTACTTGTTCGCGCAAAGAATGAATTTCGCCATCAATACGCGCTTCACTAAAACCAAGTGAAAGATAATTATAAAGCACTTGATAATATTCTCCTTTGCGATCACGAACAATCGGCGAAAGAATGGTGACATATTCTTCGTTAAAATCTTTTCCTTGATTAATAATAATATCAACCATTTCCTCAATCGATAATTTTTGTATTTTAGTTCCACATACCGGACAAAAGACTTCGCCCACGCGAGCGTATAAGACGCGCAAGTAATCATAAATATCAGTCAAAGTGCCAACGGTTGAACGCGGGTTATGAGAAAGCGCTTTTTGATCAATAGAGATTGAGGGCGCGAGGCCGATTATTTCATCGACATCGGCCGGTTTTTTCTGCCCCAAAAATTGGCGCATATAAGGCGATAGTGATTCAACATATTCCCTCTGCCCTTCGGCAAAAATCGTATCAAAAGCCAGCGACGATTTACCGCTTCCCGAGACTCCGGTAATGACCGTTAATTTATTGTGCGGTATTTCTAGGCTGATGTTTTTTAAATTATGCGTCCGCGCGCCGCGGATAATCATTTTTTTATTTTCTGGCATGTTTTTATTTTATAAACGGATTAGGATCAGTAAAAGTTATTAGAGGGGTTTTATTGATAACTTCCAGTGGCGTCCCGTATTTTTTATTATAAATTACATCAGCCGAACAGAATAAAGCTTGGCTATAATCGAAACCAATTTTTTCACTAACGCTTTTTACAGCCGCTTCAGATTTCCCCTCAACTTCTACATAAGGTTCTAAATAGGGCCATTCATCAATTGTTATTTCTACATCATCCAACAACCAGAATTCTCGGCGGCTTTCTTGATAAGCTTTTCTCTCGGCCCCGATAGCTTCTAAGAAATTAACGCCATTGTTGAAATTATCTATTGTTAAACAGATTTCTTTCTGGTCTTCTATCTTGTCGCCATGTACTATTTTTAAACTCATAGTTGTCTTATCACTTTCATCGCGTACTCTTAACCAGCCGCCAGGTATTTCATGTCCGCTAGGCAATTCAAAGACAACCCGTTTCATCATAAATTCCGGTTTGATTAATTTAGCGCCGGCTTTTTCCAAACGCTGGCGTATTTCATCTTTTTTGATATCAATAAAAGTTGCTTCGTACTCAATATTCATATAAATATATATTATTCCTCAGCCGTATCTAAAAATTCTTCGATTTTTTTGTAGATAGTTTGAGGAGTTATATTATGTTTTTTATTATAAGCTAATTGTTTTTTTCGTCTTCGGTCGGCTTCATTTATTTCGCGGCGCATCGAGTCGGTGGTTTTATCAGCATAAAGAATAATTTTCCCTTTGACGTTTCTGGCGGCTCGCCCCATGGTTTGCATAAGCGATGTCTGGCTGCGTAAGAAGCCTTCACGGTCGGCATCTAAAATAG
>CAYIZF010000094.1:0-2451 GCA_964367825.1 uncultured Gammaproteobacteria bacterium
AAGTATTGACCGAACGTTATAATAAATAATTGTTTAATTATTTAGAAAAATATGGCTTTATTTGGAAATAAAAACACAGAAGATAATGCAAAAGATAATTCTTCAAGCTCTGTGAGCATGCAGGATTTATATGCGGATTCTTCAAAAACAGTGAAGGCTGGCAGTAATGGAAAAGAAGGAAAAGATAGCAATGCTTATCAATTTATAATTAAACCTTTAATTACTGAAAAAGCAACCAATTTAGTAGCACAAGATAAATATGCTTTTGTTGTTTCTGATAATGCTAATAAGATTGCAGTAGCGAAGGCGATTAAAGCTATTTATGGCGTTAAGCCGCTTAAAGTAAATTTGTCTAATGTAAAAGGTAAAAAAGTATCACGCGGAAGAATAAGCGGCCAAAGAAAAGATTGGCGCAAAGCAATAGTTACTTTACCTAAAGGTCAGACGATTAAAATTTACGAAGGAGTTTAATTTTGAACACAATTATTTGAATATATATGGGAATTAAAAAAGTAAAAGCAAATACTCCGGGACGACGCCAAGCGACTTTTGATGATTTTAAAGATTTGACGAAGTTTTCTCCGGAAAAAAGATTACTCTCTATTAAAAAGAGGAGAGGTGGTCGCAATAGTCAAGGTAAAATTACTGTTCGTCATCGTGGCGGCGGTGCTAAACGCATGATTCGTTTAATTGATTTTAAACGTGATAAGTTTAATATTCCGGCAACCATTGCTTCAATCGAATATAATCCTGGTAATGGCGCTCGTTTAGCTTTATTAAATTATGCTGATGGTGAAAAGAGATATATAGTTGCCCCGGCAAACTTAGTAGTCGGTGATAAGATCATGAGTTCGAAAGATTTAATCGAAATGAAAACTGGCAACGCTCTTCCTTTGAAATTTATCCCAGCTGGTATGGCTGTTAGTTTAGTTGAACTTGAACCTGGTCAAGGAGCAAAAATTGCTCGTGGTGCCGGTAATCTCGTTTATGTTATGGGTATCGAAGGAAAATATGCTCAGTTAAAAATGCCATCGGGAGAAATTCGTAAGGTTAAAAAAGAATGTTTATGCACCGTTGGTCAAATCAGTAATCCGGAAAAACGTCATATTTCTTTAGGTAAGGCTGGACGCACTCGTTATTTAGGTTTTCGTCCAACTGTCCGTGGTACTGCTATGAATCCGGTTGATCATCCACACGGAGGTGGTGAAGGTAAGCAATCAATCGGTTTGAAACATCCTAAGACTCCATGGGGCAAACCAGCTCTTGGTGTTAAGACTAGACGTAAGCATTCTAGCGATCGTTTAATCGTTTCACGACGTTCAAAGAGAAAATAATTTGTAATTAGTAATTAAAAGATATATGTCCAGAAGTCTAAAAAAAGGACCATACATAAACCTTCGCCTCGCTAATAAGATTAAAAATCTTAAATCAGGTGATAAAACAACAATCAAAGTCTGGGATCGCGCCGCTACTATCACTCCTGATATGGTAGGATTTACCTTTGGAGTTCATAATGGCAAGACCCATGTTCCTGTTTATGTGGTTGAAAATATGGTTGGTCATCGTTTAGGTGAATTTTCCCCGACTAAAAAATTCGTTGGCCATGGTGGTAAGATGGCTAAGACTCAAGCCGAGAATAAAAAATAATTTGTATATATATGGAAGTAAAAGCCAGTTTAAAACATTTAAGAATGTCACCGAGAAAAGCTCGTTTGGTTATTGATGTTATTCGCAAGATGCCGGTTAACGCTGCTCTTGATCAATTAAAATTCATCAATAAAAAAGCGACTGATCCGATTGCCGGTTTAGTAAAATCAGCTATCGCTAATGCGGTTAACACTTATAATTTAGAAGCTGATAATTTATATATTAAAGAAATCCGTTCTGACGAAGGTGTTATGTTGAAACGTTGGATGCCTAAAGCTCATGGTCGTGCTACCTCTATTCGCAAACGCGGTTGTCATTTAAATATTATAATCGCTGAAATTAAGGAAAGTGGAAAGACAGAAAAGAAAGTTGTTAAAACCGCTGATCCGATAAAACTTGAAAAATTAGTAGCGGAAAGCGAAAAGTCTTCCAAGGGTTTAAAGAAAGCGACTAAAGAAGCAAAGACAAAGAACACTGCCACTAGTGAAAAGGGAACGGAAATAATTGATCCACGCATGGAAGGACATCATGCTCATGCTAAGATCGAGGGCGGTAAAGGTCATACTGCTAAAATGTTTAGACGCAAAGCCGGTTAAAAAATATAAGTTTGGTTATTAAATTGATTTAATTCATATGGGTAAAAAAGTAAATCCGAAAATTCTACGCATGGGTGTCACCAAGACTTGGGCTTCTGTTTGGTTCGAGAATGGTGAACAGTATATCAAAAATGTCCGTCAGGATGTTTTAGTTCGCAAGTTTATGATTCGCGAATTTAAAGAAGCGGGCATTGATAAAGTAGAAATA
>CAYIZF010000095.1:0-2435 GCA_964367825.1 uncultured Gammaproteobacteria bacterium
TTACATATATGTATAATCACCAAGAAATTGAGAAAAAATGGCAAAACATCTGGATTCGCGACGAGGTCTATAAGACTAAAACCGACCAAGGTAAGCCGAAATATTATATTTTAGACATGTTTCCTTATCCGTCTGGCGTCGGTCTTCATGTTGGCCATCCGAAAGGTTATATTGCCACCGATGTTCTAGCGCGTCTGAAAATGATGCAGGGTTTTAATGTCTTACATCCGATGGGTTTTGACGCCTTTGGTTTGCCGGCGGAAAACTATGCGATTAAAAATCATCTTCATCCAAAAATATCGACCGATGAAAATATTGCTACCTATAAAAGACAATTATCAATCCTGGGTTTTTCTCATGATTGGGAAAGAGAAATTAGTACTACTGATCCGGAATATTATAAATGGACACAATGGATTTTCTTACAAATGTTTAAACGTGGTTTAGCATATGAGTCAAACGAACCAATTAATTGGTGCCCGTCTTGTAAAACCGGTTTGGCTAATGAAGATTTAGAAGATGGAAAATGTGAACGTTGCGGCACTCCGGTAATTCAAAAACCGCTTAGACAGTGGGTTTTGAAAATTACTGATTACGCTGACCGTTTACTTGAAGATCTGGATAAATTACCACAGTGGGAGAGCTCTATAAAAGAAATGCAAAGAAATTGGATTGGCCGCAGTGAAGGCGCGGAAGTTGATTTTAAAATTAAAGATAGCGATAAAAAAATTAAAGTTTTTACCACTCGCGTTGATACTATTTTTGGCTGCACTTATGTGGTTGTTGCTCCGGAAAATAATTTAGTCGCTGATTTAAAAGATCAAATAAATAATTGGGAGGAAGTCAATCTTTATATTGAAGAATGCCAAAATAAAACCGATTTGCAGCGCACCGATTTAAATAAAGAGAAAACCGGCGTATTCCTAAAAGGGGTAAAAGCTATTAATCCGTTTAACAATGAAGAAGTTGATGTTTTTATTGCCGATTATGTTCTAAATTCTTACGGTACCGGTTCGGTGATGGCCGTTCCGGCTCATGATGAACGTGATTTTGCTTTTGCTAAAAAATTTGGCGCAAGAATAAAAGCCGTTATTTTTCCCGATGAAGAATCAGAGTATGAAGGGAAGCGTCCTTATGTTGAAGAGGGAATATTGCGTAATTCAGGAGAGTTTACCGGTTTAACTTCTGAAGCTGCTCGCAAAGAAATGATTGAATATTTAGTGAAAAATAATTTTGGCGCTAAAAAAGTTAATTTCAAAATTAAAGATTGGGTTTTTTCTCGCCAAAGATATTGGGGTGAACCGATTCCGCTTATCCATTGCGATAAATGCGGTGTCGTGTCTGTTCCCGAAGAAGAACTACCGCTTCTTTTACCGAATGTTAAAAGTTATGAGCCAACTGATAACGGCGAATCGCCACTCGCGCTTATTAGCGACTGGGTTAATGTAAAATGTCCTCATTGCGGCGGTCCGGCTAAGAGAGAGACGAATACTATGCCTCAATGGGCTGGTTCTTGTTGGTATTATTTACGTTATATTGATCCGAAAAATAATCAAGAATTAGTTAATAAAAATTTGGAAAAATATTGGTCGCCGGTTGATTTTTATGTTGGCGGAGCGGAACATGCCACTCGCCATTTAATCTATGCGCGTTTTTGGCATAAATTTTTGTTTGATATCGGCGCGGTAAGCTATGAAGAGCCGTTTACTAAGCTCCAGCATGTGGGTTTAATTATGGGTGAAGACGGTCGAAAAATGAGCAAACGTTGGGGAAACGTGATTAATCCCGATGATTTAGTTGATAAATACGGTGCCGATGCTTTGCGTGTTTATGAAATGTTTATGGGGCCTTTTGACCAAGCTTGCAATTGGAATACTAACGGGTTAGTCGGGGCGCGAAAATTTTTGGAAAAAATATATAATTTAGGCGAGCTTGATAATTTTCAAGAAGTAAAAGAAGTTAAATCTTTACTTCATAAAACGATAAAAAAAGTCGGTGAAGATATCGAGGGATTTTATTTTAACACCGCCATTTCCGCTTTAATGATTTTAGTTAATGAAATTGTCGAAGTAAAAAATAAAATTTCCGCTTTGCCTTTAGCTAAAGAAGATTTCTTTAAATTATTGCAGATTTTATCTCCTTTCGCGCCGCATATTAGCGAAGAATTAGCTGAGCATCTCGGATACGCCAAGAGTATTTTTACCAGCGCTTGGCCAAAGTATGATGAAAATTTAATTAAAGATGAAAAAGTTAATTTAGTTATTCAAGTGAACGGAAAATTACGTTCAACTTTAGTTGTGTCAGCTGATATTACCGAGGAAGCGGCAATGAATTTAGCTCGACAAGAGGAATTAGTCAACAAATGGTTAGAAGAGAAAGAAATTGTAAAAGTTATTTTTGTTCCGGGAAAATTATTAAATATCGTTATTAAACAG
>CAYIZF010000096.1:0-2379 GCA_964367825.1 uncultured Gammaproteobacteria bacterium
TCTTATAATAATATGTGGACAAAACAAAAGATGCCGAATTATCACCCGGAGAGAAGCTAACATTCGTTACATCAAATAAACGCAAATTATTTTCTAACGTGCGTAATAGATTTTTAAATCCAGCATAATCAATCGCGGTAACCGATAATTCTAAATTTATCACCCCAATATTTTCCGGTACAGGCGAAAGAGTATCTTTTTTATCATTTTCAGCCGCTTGTCCGTCTTCTTGATTATCACTAATATTCACGGACAATAGAATAAATCCATTCTGAGTAATAATTTCTTCAAGTTCACCGAACAATCTTTCTTTAATATAATTATCCGGAAGAACACTGTTAAATTTCTTCAAATCGGCCGCCGGAATTTTCTTATAGAGATCAGCGACCGCCTTAAGATTATTTAATTTTATCTGTTGAGAATTATATAATCTTTGCTGTTGTTCAAGATTTATTTTAATTGCGTCTAATGTTTCGGTATATTTCGGACGAATAACGGCAAAATAAGCGATAAGTAAAATAAGAATAACAACAAAAGCAATAATGATATTAAAATAATCATTTAAAAAGATATTCGTCGCATTCTGATTTTTAGTATTTTTTATCGGCATTGCCATATTTATTTTCTAAAAATTGTCGGATCAACTTCTAATTCAATAGAAAAATTAACTCCTTCATTTCCCGTACTACCTTTATCTTTCGCACTGGCAGAAGCAACATTAAGAATATTCACCTTCTTAACTAACGAACTATCCGAAAAAACTTTTGTCTGCCAACTGGCTTGTGCGTAACTAAAAGCCTTAGCGCTTAAAGAATATTTTCCGGATGTATCGCCGGAAAAACCATCATAACTTACCGAATTTAAAGTATTTTTTTCTAACCAGCTAAAAAAAGTCGTCCAATAAACATGATTATTTAAAAGACGGCCAAGGCTATTTGATTTATCTTTATAACTTAAAGCTTCATCTGCTCCGCTTTTTATCTTATTAACTTCTTGGCCCACCTTCGCTATTTCGCCGGATAATTCAAGTGATTTTAAATTTTCCTGTTCTGCCCACCAATTAAGCCCGAAATAAACTTCAGTAACAAGCAAACCGGCAACCAATAAAACCAACAACAAAACAGAAATATTTCTTCCCCAATCAAAAACAACTTTTACTTCCCCCTTAATTAAATTTACTTCTAAAATTTTAGGGTTTTGTAGAGGATTTTTCTTTGTGTCTTCTTTAGTTTTTTTGTTTTTATGGAAAAACATCTTTTTTATTATGATTCCATTTCTCGCATCGCGAGGCCGATAGCCACCGCTAATTTTGCGCTAACCTCGGAAAGAATCGGTCTTAATTCTTCCGGGTAGGCTACTCTGTTCCAAGGATCGCCGATAATAACTTTCTTATTTAAACGCTTAGAAAAATATTCAGCTAAATTAAGGAGCATCGCTCCACCGCCGGAAAGAACAATCTTTTCAACCTCTCCTCCATTTTGTGAATGAAAGAAATCAAGTACATATTGCATTTCCGTAACAATCGGTTCTAGAGTTTCAGTAATTAATTGAGGAAGCGCTTCTTTTTCATCTCCTCCCAAAGTCACACTCAAATCAAATTTAAATTGTTCCGCTTGCGAATAAGTCATTCCTAATTTTTCCGCCAAAGCTTTTGTTACTGTCGAAGCGCAAACCGCCAAACTTCTGTTTAAAACCGGGATACTTTCTCTAACGATAAAAATATCCGTGCTATTCGCGCCAATTTCCACAATCATCACCGTTGATTTATCGTCGCCGATTAAAGAACGGACCAGTGAAAAAGTTTCGGTTTCCAAACTAACCAAATCTAATTTTGCTTGTTTAAAAACATCGATATACTTACGAACTAATTTTTTCGGACTGCCGGTAAGAAAAATTCTCATATTACCTTTAGTCGGCGTATTACCGGATTCATCAGGAATTATTTTCCAATCTAAAATCATATCTTCAAGCGGCAAAGGAATAACTTTTTTTGCCTCTTCGTTAACCGCCGAAGAAATATTTTTCTTATCAACATTCGATAAATTTATAATTGAAGAAAAAACTGCAAAAGTCGGCAAAGAGGCCGTCACTTTTTTCGCCGTTATCCCGGCGTCATTTCGGACTTTATTAATCGCTTTCGCTAAATAATTTACATCCTCAATTTTAGTGAAGTTAACTTCGCT
The DNA here is from genome assembly GCA_964367825.1 of uncultured Gammaproteobacteria bacterium. GTDB lineage: Bacteria > Patescibacteriota > Patescibacteriia > Patescibacteriales > UBA12465 > UBA12465. The sequence goes on from CAYIZF010000096.1 coordinate 2,184, forward strand.
GACATTCTCGCTAAAAGCGTAATTAGAAAGAGATATTTTGCGATTCTTTTTTTTAAGTTCAACCATTTTTAAGGAAGAATCGCCGATATCGATTCCCAAAAAAAGATTATCATCACCAAAAGAAAATAGGCTCATAAGCTTAATAAAAAATGAAAGGTTTTGATTGAATTATCTTGTTTTCTGATATATACTGATT
>CAYIZF010000097.1:0-2356 GCA_964367825.1 uncultured Gammaproteobacteria bacterium
TTTTAACTAATTAATTAACATAAAATAATATGGAAAAATCAAACAAACTTATTATTTTCGGTCTTATTTTAGGAGTAAGTCTTGTTCTTGCCTCCGCTGTTGTTGCACGGACATTTTTAGATGTAAAAAAACTTGATAACACTATTACTGTTTCCGGATCGGCTAAAGAAGCAGTAACTGCTGACTCGGCTCGTTGGACGGGCAATTTTTCCCGCACTGTTACCAAGGAACAAATGAAGGATGGTTATAATCAGATGAAAGCCGATGAGAAAATTATTAACGATTTTCTTGTTGCTCAAGGATTTGGCGCTGATAAAGTCGAGATTTCTCCAGTGTTTATGAATGAAATGTATAATTATAAAGACACTAACGCCCCGAAAGAATATAATCTAACCCAGAATGTGGCCATAAAATCCGATGATGTGAACAAAATGAAAGAGTTGGCAAAAAATAGCGATAAACTAGCCGAACAAGGAGTTTTATTTTCTGCCAGTTCCGTAGAATATTATTATTCAAAATTGCCGGAAGCGAGAATATCGTTATTGCCGGAAGCGATTAAAGACGCTAAAGCGCGCGCTGAAGCGATTGCGGCTAGCAGTGGTAAAAGCGTCGACACGATTAAATCGGTTTCAATGGGTGTTGTCCAGGTTATGACCGCTGGCGCAATCGAAATTTCCGATTACGGTTCATATGACACTTCCGGTATAGAAAAGGAAGTTATGGTAACGGTAAAAGCTGATTTTAATTTAAAATAAATTTACTTTTCGTTAACTTAGTTAATAATTCTAAAAGACCGCTGTTCTAGTAGCGGTCTTTTAATTTACGCCTTATATGTTATGATTATATTGATATTTCTTGAAAAGTTTATTAAAATTACAGGAAAAATTTAAAGGTTATATGGGAAAGCTTTTTCAGTTAAAATCAGATTTTGCGCCAGCTGGAGATCAGCCGGAAGCGATTAATAAGCTCTTGAAAGGAATAGGGTCTGATTTTAATTGCCAAACACTTCTCGGTGTTACCGGTTCGGGGAAGACTTTTACAATGGCAAATATTATTGAAAAGCAAGATAGACCGATTTTAGTAATCGCTCCGAATAAATCTCTCGCTGCCCAACTCTATCGCGAATATAAAAATTTCTTTCCGAATAATGCCGTTCATTATTTTGTTTCTTATTATGATTATTACCAGCCGGAAGCTTATCTGCCGATTACTGATACCTATATTGATAAGGAGGCGATGATTAACCAAGAAATAGATCGTTTGCGCCATGGGGCAACGTCCGCTTTAATGACTCGCCGCGATGTGATTATAGTCGCTTCGGTTTCTTGTATTTATAATTTAGGTGTACCGCTCGCTTATTTAGAATCCCGTTTAGTTTTAGAAAAGGGAAAAACAATGGTTCGTTCCGATTTAATAAAGCAATTAGTTAAAATTCAATTTGAACGTGTTAACGGAGAAATTAAGCGCGGACAATTCCGGGTTCGGGGAGATGTTTTTGAAATTAGGCCGATGTCGGAGAATATTATTTATCGCCTAGAATTAAAGGGGCAAGAAATTTCCGATTTAAGTGTTGTTGATAATACAACTAAAAATATAATTAGTAATTTAGAAGAGATTGCTATTTTTCCGCCAAAACATTTCGTGTCTAATTCACCGCAAATTGCGGTGGCGGTAAAAAATATTCAAGCGGAATTAAAAGATCGTTTAACTTATTTTAAAAAGGAGGGCTTATTACTTGAAGCGGAAAGACTTGAGCGCCGAACTAAATATGATATAGAAATGCTTAAATCTTTAGGTTATTGTCATGGTATTGAAAATTATTCTCGTCATTTAACCGGAAAACTAGCTGGTGAAGCGCCTGATTCGCTTTTAGGATATTTTCCGCAGAAAAATGGACAACCGGATTTTTTAACTATTATTGATGAATCTCATATTGCCATCCCTCAGATAAGAGGGATGTATAATGGTGATCAAGCGCGCAAGCAAAATTTAATTAAATATGGTTGGCGTTTACCGTCTGCTCTTGATAATCGCCCGTTAAAATTTCCGGAATTTAAAAAACGAGTTGGACAAATGATTTTTACCACCGCTACCCCCGGTGATTATGAAGAAAAAAATTCTAAACAAGTGGTTGAACAAGTAATCCGCCCGACCGGCCTAATTGACCCGGAAGTGGAAATTCGCCCAGTATTTAATAAGGAAGAAAATTATAGCCAGATTAATGATGTGATGGCGGAAGTCGCCAAAATCGCCAAGCTTGGTGAGCGCGCCATTATCAACACCTTAACGAAAAAGCAAGCAGAAGATTTAAATTCTTATTTAAATGGCAAAGGATTGAGAGCTAATTATCTTCATT
>CAYIZF010000098.1:0-2325 GCA_964367825.1 uncultured Gammaproteobacteria bacterium
GGCCATACTCATAAACCTGATTTAAAAAAAGAGGGTAATACTATTATCGCAAATCCGGGAACACTCGCCGGAGTTTTTTCTCAAGCAACTTTCGCCGTGCTTGATACCGACAAAAAAAATCTGGAATTAAAAATACTGGCGGATTTAAAAGTTTAATATTATCAGTTTAAAATATTATTAACATTAAACATCGCCATAAAAATGGCGTTTTTTATTTTAAAAAAGGACCTTGATTAAATAAACTTTATGTTTATCAACCAAGGTCCAAGGACAAAGCTCAAAAGCCAGAGGACTAAAGAGCTAAAATATAAGTTCAACTTGCAAGAACGGCAGGACTATTCGAATTGAAGTCGCTATCAAGCCAGTGGCAGTACCAGCCCCACTTGGAACCATACCAGTAGAGGTAACGAACGAAGAGGAGGCCATCGGAGTAGCGATAAATCGTGCCCCAGAAAAATATAGCCTTATCTTTCCAGCTTTCTGGAATAAGTTCGGGATGTGCCAATAAATAATCAAGAACGTTGGCGTTCATTACCGGCTTACCAGACAATTTTTTGCGCAAATCATGTCCGCCGATACTTCCTTTTTCCTGCTTTTTAGACAGATAGAGGGAAATCTTGGCAAGATCAAACTTGAAGAATCCACCTTTTTTATGTTCTTCAACCGACAAGCCCTTTGGAATGAACGGGTTAGCGTCGCAGTCGATAAGATGTCCGGGGTAAGTGATTAGGGCTTTTCCAGACAAAACATCTTTTACTTTGCCGAGTTCTTTAAATTGTTTTAACTTAGTAATTTCTTCTGATGTAAAACCAGCATTTTCGAGAGCGTCGGCCAATTGATTCATGGCGCCAATAGACATTGTTGACATAGTCGTAATGTATTTTGTAACTCGTTCTTTTTTTGTTTTATAAGAACCTGTTACTAATTATTACCGAGGCGCATCATTGTGATTTTGCCGCAGTAGTAAAAGTTTTAGATTAAAACGCTTGCTACTGGGACAAAATATTTTTCAAAGGTCTTTATTTTTATGAGATAATTATAGCACTTTTATTAGATAATGTCAAGGTGTAGTGACCTAAATTACTATAATTTGCGTCAGTATAGTGACCTAAATATATACTATTTACGTCAGTACCGAATACAGTTTTACAATAATATAGCCAACATTAAACAAAAAAAACCTGATTTTATTCAGGTTTTATGTTATCTATTTATACAGATTTAAACCAACTTCTTTAAATATTGTCCAGTAATACTTTCAGCGATTTTTGCTACTTCTAGCGGGGTGCCGGCGGCGACTAATTTCCCGCCCGCTTCACCGCCATCTGGTCCTAAATCGATAATCCAATCAACCGATTTAATAACATCTAAATTATGTTCAATAATTAAAACTGTGTTTCCCTGGTCAACCAACATATTTAAAACCTTAAGCAATCTATCAATATCGGCAAAATGTAAACCAGTTGTCGGTTCATCAAGAATATATAGAGTCTTGCCGGTTGCCCGACGTGATAATTCAGTCGCCAACTTTATTCTCTGGGCTTCTCCGCCAGAGAAGGTAGTAGCACTTTGGCCAAGTTTAATATAGCCAAGTCCGACTTCATCTAAAATATTTAGTTTCTGGCTGATAGCGGAATGATTCTTGAAAAATTCTCTCGCTTCGGCCACGGTCATATCTAAAACTTCAAAAATATTTTTTCCTTGATATAAAATTTCAAGAACTTTCGGTTTGAATTTTTTTCCACCGCAAACATCGCAAGTCAAATAAACATCGGATAAGAATTGCATCTCAACTTTAATCACACCGTCACCCGCGCAATTTTCACAACGTCCGCCCGGAATATTAAAAGAAAAATGTCCGGCGCCTAAACCTTTAACGCGCGCTTCCGGGAGTTCAGCAAATAAATCGCGGATATAGGTAAATAGACCAGTATAGGTCGCCGGGTTAGAACGCGGAGTACGACCAATTGGCGATTGATCAATATCAATAACTTTATCAATATTTTCCAAACCGAGAATTTCTTTATGGGCTCCCGGTTCAACTTTCGCGCGATAAAATTTACGAGTTAACGCATTAGCCAAAATATCGCTCATTAAAGTAGATTTTCCCGAACCGGAAACACCGGTAATCGCCACTAATTTTCCTAAAGGAATTTCGATATCAATATTCTTTAAATTATGTTCAGTCGCACCAACGATTTTAATTGCCTTACCGCTGCCTTTGCGAAATTGTTTCGGAACTTTTATTTCTTTTTTTCCGGCTAAATAAGCGCCGGTTATCGATTCACTGCATTTTTTAATATCTTCAGGGATGCCGGAGAACAG
>CAYIZF010000099.1:0-2318 GCA_964367825.1 uncultured Gammaproteobacteria bacterium
AGACAAAAAAATCATTGCCGAAATCGAAAAAAATCTTTTGGCTCAAAAAAAACAAATCCTTGGAAGTTTGGATGATATCTCTCGTGATGATAATCACGAAGCGGACAACACAACTGCTAAATTTCCTGAATACGGTGATAAACCGGACGAGAATGTCCAAGAAATAAGCGACTATTCAGCCGATATTGTTACTGAAAAAGTTCTCGAAAAAAGTCTTGAAGATATTGATGGTGCCCTTAATAGAATTGCCAAAGGCACTTATGGCATCTGTAAATATTGCGGCAAACCGATTGATGAACGACGTCTTTTAGCGCGTCCGACCGCCAGCTCATGCATAAAATGCAAAACTGAGCTTCAAGAAAATGAATAAACTATTCTCAAAAATACACTTTAAAAATATAGCTATTATTTTAATGATAGCTATATTTTTTATAGCCGATCGCTATCTAAAATCTCTGGCAAATGGAAAGCTGGCAGATAGCTCTTTTAATCTGCTTGGCGATATCTTTACTTTTGATTTTACCGCTAATTATTTTATGGCCTTTTCTTTGCCTATACATGGTTCTTGGCTTAATTTAATTATTGGATCAATTGTCTTAGTGATTGTCTGGCTCTTAATAGAAGCGATTAAAAATAAAGAAAAAACAGGTATTATTATTGGATTTTTGTTAATTTTAGCCGGGGCAATTAGTAATCTTATTGACCGCCTGATGTTCGGTTATGTTGTCGATTATTTTTATTTAAAACATTTTACCGTCTTTAATATCGCCGATGCCTGTATTTCTCTTGGGGCAATACTTATCATAATTTCTCTATACAAAAAACCGAGCCATTAGGCCCGGTTTTTTAGATTGCTATTGACATTTATTTACTTTAGTGATAAAATATAGTTCCACAATAAATCTATAAAAGTGATCAAGGAAAAAGCTCGTTCATTTATTGAACAAGGCGCGGCAATGAAGGAGATAATTGCTTGCGCTATGAATTTGGCCAATGCTGTTTTTACAGCAAACAACCAAATAATCATGAGAAAAAGAGAGAAAAGTTTCGAGGCTCAACTCCAAGCCTTTAAACAAGTGACTAACAATTTAAAGCTAGACATGACTGATAGCGAGTTAATAGAACTAGCATCAGAAATGACTAGACAACTAATTTCGAAAGAAATTCCAACCCTTAAGCATTAATAATGTCTTAAGGGTTTTTATTAATTTATTTCTTTTTTTATTTCATTAACAATACCGACAACTTCTTTCTGAAGAAGACTCAAATCGGAATATATCATAAAAGCCCAATTAGCGATATATTCTCTTTCGCCCTGGGGATCTTTTGGGACTTTAGTTAAATCGATGAACGATCCGGACGGAAAATCAAATTTAAAATATTTTCTCTTGGCCATTTTGTCTTTTAAATCTTCAATACTTAATTTTTTTCTATCAGACATTTTGCTTTCTTCTTGAATTCGTAAATCATTAGAAAAATCGGCGTTAAAATTAATATTAATCAAGCGTGAAGCAATTTTAATGTCACCAATCAATCTATTATGATAAGCTCTTCTGATCTCATCAGATAATCTTATATCATCTTGATATTTTTTTATATCATCATAACTAGACATCTTTTGAAGCTGTCCGGACCCGATTTGTGACAAATAATTTTTTATATCTTCTAAAATTTGATTTAAATAATTAAGTACTACTTCTTGTCTGTGTTTAACTATTACCAATTCTTCTTTATCATTTACGCCGTCTAAAAGACCGGCTTCAAAAACATTATCAACAGTGTTTTTAAATTTTTTTCCCAATAGCGTAACCGGCTCGATTCCTTCCTTTCCTTCTTTATTACCAAATTTACTTTCTCTATTTGATTTTTCATCGAATACCGACATACCTTTTTCCTCGCTAATAAAAGATTTTTCCTGAGGGTCGATATAATAATCCGGATTTTTATTCATATCACGGAATATTTTTCTTGGTGATTCGTATGACATATTTTTATAATATTTTTATTAATCTTTACTAATAACTATTTAATATTTTATATTAATATTTCTACTCTTATCATTATTAACGATATGTTCCATTTTTATAGTAATCGTCTTTCTCGGCAATATCTTTTTTATTCTTTCTGCCCATTCGATCGCCGTCACCGTATTTTTATCCTGAAAATATTCTTCCACTCCAAGAGCAATTAAATCTTTTTCTGAAGACAAACGATAGGCATCAATATGACAAAACGCTTTTATCTTAGAGCCTTTTTTGGTTTTATAAATTTTTAAAATATTAAAAGTCGGGCTATTAACTTTATTATTAACCCCTAGG
>CAYIZF010000100.1:0-2309 GCA_964367825.1 uncultured Gammaproteobacteria bacterium
AAAATGAATTAGTACGCGATGAATTGATTCGTAAAGTAAGCGCTATTTTAGATGACGGGAATTTAGACATCGCCAAAGCCGATGCGATAAATTCTGATACGATAAATAATGGTAGTGGCGACGATATTTTATTAGTGAACGATACTCCGTCCTTTTTCCAAATAAAAGAGTTGTTAAGCGCAATAAAAATCGGTTCGCTTGAGTCTTATCTGCCTTTATTTGTGGCTGATAATATTGATTACGACAAGGCTATGCTTTTAGAAATAGAAATTCCGAATTTGCCTGGCGTTTTTTTATCAAGTAAAACAAGACGTGAATATCTTTTGCCTAATATAGCTGGCAATCCGGAAATTTTAAGTGAAAATAGTTTGTCTCATATTCTAGGATATACGGGTAAGATAAATGAGAAAGAATTAACTAAAATGGGAGAAGATTATTTACCGATTGATTATATTGGTAAGGCTGGTCTGGAATATTCTTGGGAGAAAGAATTAAAAGGTAAAATTGGTTCAAAGAATATTGAAGTTGATGCGTTTGGTCGTCAGAAAAAAATAATTAATGAAGTAGCGGCGATTGATGGTTCAAATTTACAATTATCCTTAGATTTAGATTTACAGGAGAAAACCGAGGAGATAACAAAAAATTATATTACCAAAGCCGGCCTTAAACGCGCATCAATTATTATTATAAATCCTAATAATGGCGAGATATTAGCTCTAGTGTCATTACCGGCTTATAACAATAATTTATTTGCTAAGGGGATAAGCCAGGAAGAATATAATAAATTTTTAAACGACGAGGATAACCCTTTATTTAATCGTTCGATTAGTGGAGAATTTCCTTCTGGTTCAACCATAAAACCGATATTTGCCGCTGGCGCTTTGCAAGAAGGAGTTATTAATGAGAATACGAGTTTTTTAAGTAATGGCGGGCTAAGGATTGGCGAGTGGTTTTTTCCTGATTGGAAAGCCGGGGGACATGGAATGACTAATGTTAGAAAAGCGATTGCTGAATCGGTTAATACTTTTTTTTATTATATAGGAGGAGGTTATCAAGATTTTAAAGGAATGGGATTAAGCGGTTTGGTAAAATACTCGCGTCTTTTTGGTCTGGGTGAGCTTACCGGTATTGATTTGCATGGCGAGCGCAAAGGTTTTGTGCCGACTCAGGCTTGGAAAGAGGAAACTAAAAATGAACCTTGGTATATCGGCGATACATATCATTTTGCTATTGGTCAGGGAGATGTTTTAGTCACGCCGCTTCAGGTTGCTAATTATACAGCGGCTATTGCTAACGGAGGCACTCTTTATAAACCGCATTTGGTAAGTAAAATATTAGATACTAATAATCAAGTTGTTAAGGAAATTGCCCCAGAAATTATTCGTTCTGATTTTATTGATGCTATTAATTTGCAAATTGTCAAAGAGGGAATGCGCCAAACTATTACTAGCGGTAGCGCCCGTTCTTTGAGTATCGTTCCGGTAGCTGTAGCCGGTAAAACCGGAACTGCTCAATGGTCGACAAAAAAAGGGCCGCATGCTTGGTTTATCGGCTTTGCGCCTTATGAAAAACCGACAGTTGCAATTATGGTTTTAGTTGAAGAAGGCGTCGAAGGCAGTACTATGGCGGCGCCGATTGCCCGCGATATTTTGCAATGGTATTTTACCGTTAATTCTCAAAACGCTACTAGCACCCCAAGTGTTAATTAAATAATTCAATCTTTTATTTTTGATAATATGCCTTTACCTCTTCATCTTTTTATTCATTTTTCGTTGGCGATATTAAGCGGATATTTAGCCGGAAAATATTTTAAAAATATAAAACTAGGAATTCTGGTTGGATTTTGTGGCGGATTTTTAATAGACATGGATCATGTTTTAGAATATCTTTTAGTTTTTAATTTTCATTTTAATTTTTTGCATTTTATTCAGGGGCGGCAATTTTTAACAAGCGATCAACTTCATCTATGGTTCCATGCTTGGGAATATGTGCCTGTATTAGCGCTTAGTGGATGGTTGTTTAGAAAAAATAAAATTATCAAAACGATTTTTTTTACTTTAGCATTTTCGGCCGGGATTCATTTGGCAACTGATATGATTATTAATCAATGCCCATTTAGTTTCTATACATTAACTTATCGCGCAAAACATAATTTTGCCGCCAGCGAATTAATGAGTCCGGAGAGTTATCAAGAGAATCAAAAACTAAAAATTGAATTAGGAATGTAAATATAGTTAAAAAAGTAAGAAAAAATTAAGCTAATAATAAATAAAAAATTATAAAAACTAGCACTCTCTTGACTTGAGTGC
>CAYIZF010000101.1:0-2299 GCA_964367825.1 uncultured Gammaproteobacteria bacterium
AAATAATCATATTAATAAATCTCACTCAAAACAATTTAAAAAAATAGCCGTAGAGACCGGCTTACTAGCAATTAAAAGCGTTCTTTTTTTAAGGAAAACGTTGGCTACAATATTCCGACTAACAGCCGGATTTTTTCGTTGGCTCCTCGGATCGCTTTTTTATAAAATATTAGTCAAAATATACTTTCAGCTTTTCCGCTGGAGAAAAACCGGTTTAATAAAAAATTCCCCCTTTGAACTATTATGGCGCCAACCGATTTATATTTTTATTTTCTGTTTAGTTTCTATTAATTTATTCTCAAGTTGGACAAATACCGAACGAGCCAGGGCTATGGAAACAAAAATTCCTAGATCTGTAATGTCGAATCTTGTTAAAACAGAATTTAGTACTATACAAGAAGAATTAATCGAAGAAATTTCTACCCCTAACAGTATAATTGCTGCCAGCAGAGATAAATATCTCGATGACTACTGCGCGCTTGAAAAAGAAGATACAGAAAATACCGAAGATGATTCAGATTATAGTTCCCCGTTTTACTTTAATGAAGAAAATGACTTAGTTTTCAAGCCAGACTTATTCGGAACAGGAGAAGGTGCAAACGGCGCTGAAGGTGTCGCTGTGCGTCAAGAAATAATCTATTATACTGTCCAAATCGGAGATACTGTTTCAACTATTTCTCGCCGCTTTGGTATTACAGTAAATACTATTTTATGGGCAAATAACCTATCAGCCTATAGTTTAATCCGTCCCGGGGATAAACTTACTATTTTGCCATATAGCGGAGTTTTATATACAGTTAAGAAAGGAGATACTCTAGCAAAGATAGCACAAACATACGGCATTGAATTAGAAAAAATAACGAGTTGCAATAATTTAGGAACTAGTATTGCCATCGGACAAAAAATTGTTCTTCCTGGCGCAAAAAAGATAGAAACAGCTACTGCCAAAAAAACAACGTCTTCGAGTTATACTGGCGTTTCCGTTATTAAAGATTTAATAAAGAGCCCGACCGCTAAAGTTAGCGGCACCTCAATGGCTTGGCCAACTGTCGGTAATCGAATTACTCAATATTTCTCATGGAGTCATAACGGATTAGATATCGCTAATAAAATTGGCACTCCGATTTATGCGGCAGATAGTGGAACAGTTATTATTTCTCAAGGTGGGTATAATGGCGGATATGGAAATACCATACTTATTGATCATGGCGGCGGTAAAAGAACCCGTTACGGTCATGCATCAAAATTATTAGTTAAGGTCGGCGACAAAGTCGAAAAAGGACAATTAATTATGTTAATGGGTTCGACTGGACGCTCAACTGGATCACATCTTCATTTTGAAGTTATAATAAATGGAACAAGATATAATCCTTTAAATTATATAAAATAAATATGGGACACATTATTTTAGGAATCATAGCGATTGTCGCTGGCGCCGGTATGATAATAAAAACGGAATGGCTACTTGATAATTTAGGCCGCATCGCTTGGTTTGAAGAAAAATTAGGAGCAGAAGGAGGGACGCGTCTCGGGTATAAATTAATCGGTTTAATAGCTGTCTTTATTGGTATTATTGTTATGACCGGTAGCGGTTCTGAATTTTTTGGCTGGATGCTTAGTCCATTAATTAGAACCGGTTCACCTGTAAATTAGCGCCCCCTCTTCACAAATTTTAAAATACCATTTATAATCAAAAAGTCATCATTAGCTGATGACTTTCTTGGGCCCTTAGCTCATCTGGTAGAGCACCTGCTTTGCAAGCAGGGGGTGGCAGGTTCGAGTCCTGTAGGGTCCACTAAAGAAAAAGATCTGACGAATGTCAGGTCTTTTTATTTAGTAGTTCGCAACTACAGGACGAGAACAGGCGGCGAGCGAGATATGAGGAGGAGCGGAGGCGACGACGAATAATCGAGCGACGCTAAGCGCGAGCTAGCGCAGCGCTTAGCGGGTCCGCCACGACAACGAAAGAGCCGACAAAGTCGGCGACTGAGGCGGAAGTCCTGTAGGGTCCACTAAAGAAAAACACTCAGCTTAGAATACTGGGTGTTTTTATTTATAGCCGGGATTTTATTTTATTGTTTTTAAATCACACAAAGAAGATATAAGGCCATCTTCTATCATTACCGAATGGCCGCCTTCTTTGAAAAATATCTTTGAATTAGGAAAGCATTTTTTTATTTCATCATTTTCTTCTTTTGGAATTACTGAATCCTCTTGGCCAAAAATAAATATTAATCTTTCTTTTTTACAAGAAACTTTAATATCAGCCAACTCTTTTAATAAATTCTTAGAATTTATT
>CAYIZF010000102.1:0-2295 GCA_964367825.1 uncultured Gammaproteobacteria bacterium
ACAACCCGAATGGGTTGTATTTTTATATGCGGAGAGACAGGGATTCGAACCCTGGATAGGAGAATAAACTCCTATAACAGGTTAGCAACCTGCCGCCTTCAGCCTCTCGGCCACCTCTCCAAAATACCCCTTACGGGGTATCCACCATTTTTATTTTTTATGGTATAATCACTATATAAAATATAACTTTGATTGTCAAACTAATATATGTCTCAAATAAATTCTAACTATCTGCGCTGGCAGGTGCCGGAATACCGCGTTCCAGAAAGAAATCGAACCTGGTATATCCTCGCGGCGATTTTTATTTTCATCTGTATTTTCTTCTCTTTATTTAAGATTTCTCAATGGAAACTGGTATTTCTTGGCTATGAATCAAATTTTCTTTTCATATTAATTATTATCCTCTCGACAGTGATAATGTATTTATACGAAAAGCAACCGGCGGAAATGATTAATGTTGAACTCGGACCGGAAGGGATAAAAATAGGAGAAAAATTTTATGATTATGATGAGCTAAAACATTTCTGCGTGCTCTATAAACCGAAACAAAGCATTAAACAATTATATTTTGAATTTAAAATGTCAGCTAAACAACGATTATCTCTCCCTCTAAGAAGAATGGATGCTTTAACAGTTAGAAACTTTTTAGTCCGTTATCTTGATGAAGATTTAGATAGAACAAACAATCCCCTGTCCGAACAGTTGACTAAACTGCTAAAATTATAATAAACTAGTTATCAGCAGTTAAGCACCCATCGTTCAACGGATAGGACGTAAGCTTGCGGAGTTTAAAATCCAGGTTCGATTCCTGGTGGGTGCACATTTTGTTTATATTATTTAACAGGGGCTTTAAAGCCCCTGTTTTTATTTAATTATTGCGGCTATTTCTTAGATTTGTTAGACTTTTAGTATGCTTACCCTTAATTCGAAAATTAAAGAGTTATACCGAGTGGGTGAAAAAATCACCAAAATTTTAGATCGACTAGGATTAGAAAATATCCGAGATCTGCTTTTCTATTTCCCTTTCCGTTATGACGACTTTACTAAAAGCATGGCGATTGCCGATTTAAAAGTTGGCGCTAATGCCAATATCATCGGCACAGTTGAGCTTATTCAAAATAAAAGAAGCGCCCGCCGCCGGATGTATTTAACCGAAGCTTTAATTAGCGACGAAAGCGATACGATAAAAATTGTTTGGTTTAATCAACCATTTTTAACTAGAACAATAAAAGTCGGTGACCGAGTTTCTTTAGCTGGTCGCGTCAGTGAAAGCCATGGACAAATAACGATGATTTCGCCGTTATATGAAAAAATAATTTCTGAAGATTTAATCCATACCAAAGGCTTAATTCCTAATTATCATTTAACTACCTCAATTACTCAAAAACAAATTCGAGCGTTGATAAAACAGGCGATTGTTTTAGCTGATAAAGTACCGGACTGGTTGCCAGGTGATATCAAAAAACGTTTAAATCTATTAGATTTAAATGAAGCGATAAAAAAAATCCATTTTCCAAAAAATCTTAATGAAGCTTTTACCGCCCAAAAAAGATTAGGATTTACCGAATTATTTTTGCGCCAATTAAAAGCGCAGATAATTAAGAAAAAAATAAAAAGTAAATCAGCACCAAAAATAAAATTTCAAGAAAAAGCTACCAAGGAATTTGTCACTTCTCTACCGTTTAAATTAACGGATGCGCAAAAAAAATCCGCTTGGGAAATATTGCAAGATATGGAAAAAAGTTCTCCAATGAGCCGACTTCTAGAAGGCGACGTCGGCAGCGGAAAAACTTTAGTCGCCGTCATGGCTTTATTAAACGTAGCGCTAAATGAAAAACAAGCGGCTTTAATGGTGCCGACAGAAATCTTAGCCGAACAGCATTTTAGTTCAATCAGCAAACTCTTAGCGCCTTATAATTTTAAAATTGAATTACTCACCCATAGTCATAAAGCTAAAGACGCTACCGACGCGAATATTGTTATCGGCACCCAGGCTTTAATTCAGGAAAATGTTAAATTTCACGACTTAGCTTTAGTAATTGTTGATGAACAGCATCGTTTCGGCGTTAAACAACGACAGAAACTCTTAGATTTTAACAGCGGAAAAAATAATGATAGCCAGTTAACGCCGCATTTTCTCTCGATGACCGCCACACCAATTCCCCGCTCTTTAGCGCTCGCGATTTATGGTGATTTGGATATTTCTATTATCAGCCAGATGCCGGCCAACCGAAAAAAAATTATCACAAAATTAATTACCGAAGAAAAACGCCAGCAAGCTTATGAATTTATCCG
>CAYIZF010000103.1:0-2285 GCA_964367825.1 uncultured Gammaproteobacteria bacterium
ACGAGAGAAATATTCCTTCGGCTAAGACGGCGCAGAAATGTGGTTATCTTTTTGAGGGAAAGCATCGCGAGGACAGTTATAGTGAGTATTTTAAAGATTTACGGAATACTTTATATTTTGCTAAGTTAAAATCCGATTTTAAGAAAAATAAAAAATAAATTTAAACCCCCATTATTCTAATTATATTTCTTTTTCTAAAAATTGACTATTATAAAGAGAATAATAAAAGCCGCCTTTATCTAGCAGTTCTTGGTGTCGGCCTTGTTCGATAATATTGCCGTTCTGAATTACTAAAATCAGATCGGCATTTTTTATAGTCGATAAACGATGAGCAATAACAAAACTTGTGCGGTTGTTGGTAAGTTTTTCCATCGCTGTTTGAATAAGAATTTCTGTGCGCGTATCAACGGAGCTAGTCGCTTCGTCTAAAATCAACATTGGCGCATCGGCTAAGATAGCCCGGGCAATAGTTAATAATTGTTTTTCACCGGCGGAAATATTATCAATAGAATCATTAATAATTGTGTCGTAACCGTTCGGCATTGTTCTAATAAGATGGTCGATTTGTGCTTCTTGAGCGGCTTTAATTATTTCTTCACGAGTGGCTTCCGGTTTTCCAAAGGCAATATTTTCGGCAATCGTGCCGTTAAAAAGCCAAGTATCTTGTAAGACCATTCCGAATAAACGTCGAACATCGGCGCGCTTCATTTTTTTTATGTTCACTCCGTCAATTATTATTTCTCCACTATCAACATCATAAAAACGCATTAGCAAATTAACAATTGTTGTTTTGCCGGCGCCGGTCGGGCCGACAATCGCCACCTTGCATTTAGGTTCTATTTTAGTGGTAAAGTTTTTAATTATCGGTTGATCGGAAAAATAACCGAAATTAATATTTTTAAATTCGACTTGTCCTAAAACATTTTTTATTTTAAGCATTTTTTCATTTTCCGGTTTTTCTTCCGCCTCTTCTAAAAATTCAAAAATTCTTTCCGCAGCCGCAGCGGTCGATTGGAAGACGCTGGCGATATTGGCGGTCTGAGTAATTGGTTGAGTAAATTGATTCATGTATTGAATAAAAGCTTGGATGCCGCCGATGCTGACCTTGCCCATTAAGGCTAACCAGCCGCCGACGACCGCTACGGCAACATAACCGAGATTACTGATAAAATGCATTAGAGGCATCATCAGACCGGATAAAAATTGCGATTTCCAACCGCTATTATATAAATCATTATTAATTTCATTAAAACGATTAATCGATTGGTCTTCGCCGTTAAAAGCTTTAACAATAGCGTGGTTGGAAAACATTTCTTCAATATGGCCATTAATTTCGCCAAGCGCCGTTTGTTGTGTGTTATAGTAGCGCTGGGAGCGCTTTACTATTAATTTAATGAAAATAAAACTGAGCGGTAATATTCCAAGAGCGATTAAAGTCATTTGCCAACTGATAATCAGCATCATTATTAAAATTCCGACAACAGTTACTGCCGCCGTCACTACTTGAATTAAACTTTGATTTAAATTTTGGCTAATTGTTTCAACATCATTGGTTACGCGGCTGATAATATTGCCTTTCTCATTACGGTCAAAATAACTTAATGGTAATTTGGAAATTTTTGCGGCAATGTTCTGACGAAAAGAGTAAGTTATTTTTTGGGAAATTTTTGCCATGATCCAGTTTTGGAGATAACTGAAAAGAGCGCTAGCCGCATATAAACATATGAGCCATATGCCGAGTTTAGTGATTTGAACAAAATCTATTTTATTATGGTTTGCGAGTCCGCGAACGACCACATCGGTCATTTGGCCTAATATTTTCGGGCTGATTATTGTAAAAGTAGTGGCCGCTAAAGATAAAAATAGAATCAATATTAATTTAACCCGATAAGGTTTTAAATATTTTAAAAAGCTTTTAAAAGTTTTTTTAAAATTTTTTGCTTTTTCATTTTTTCTGCCCATCGACGTTCCGGGAGGTCCGCCGTGGAAAGGTTTATTCTCTATTTTAGCCATATCATATTATTTATTCGTTAGCTCGGCTGCGGATAATTGCGATTCGGCGATTTCTCGATAAATAGGCGAAGAGTTTAATAAATCCCGGTGTCGGCCTTGGCCGGCTATTTTTCCATTATCTAAAACAATTATATTATCCGCATTCATAATTGTGCTGATTCTTTGCGCGACGATAATAATAGTGGAATTCTTTAAATTTTTTTCTAGAGCTTGGCGCAAAGCGGCATCGGTTTTAAAATCCAAAGCCGAGAAACTGTCATCAAATAAAAAAA
>CAYIZF010000104.1:0-2250 GCA_964367825.1 uncultured Gammaproteobacteria bacterium
TATATTTAACAACTGTTACCTTCTTGCCTTTGGCAGTTTCAATAACTTCCGCTTCTACTTTTTCACCAAGAGAAGGCTGGCCAATTTCTAATTTAGCTCCATCAGCGATTAAAAGGGTCTCTAATTTAACTTTAGTACCGTTTTCCGCCTCTAATTTTTCAACTTTAACCGTGTCGCCAACAGCTACTTTATATTGTTTGCCACCGGTTCTAATTACTGCGATTTTTGCCATAAAATTTAATAAAATTAACATTTCTGTTTAACATTTATAAATGATACCAGATATTTGAAAAATGTCAATAAATAAGTTATAGTTATCTCAGAAATAATTATAACCTACTAT
Source organism: uncultured Gammaproteobacteria bacterium (assembly GCA_964367825.1). GTDB lineage: Bacteria > Patescibacteriota > Patescibacteriia > Patescibacteriales > UBA12465 > UBA12465. Next base: position 344 of record CAYIZF010000104.1, read on the forward strand.
TTACAAATATGCCAAAATTTATTATTACCGGCGGTCAGAAATTAAGCGGCGAAATCGCGGTCGGCGGGGCTAAAAACAATGCTCAAGTCATGATTCCGGTTGCTCTGCTCTCTAGTGACACAATGATTATCAAAAATGTCCCGCAAATAGACGGGGTAGAAAAATCCTTAGAACTAATGCGCGATTTAGGGGCGGAAATAAAAGAAGGCGACCATCAATTAGAAATAAATACCTCTGGGTTAAATAAAACTGAGTTGGACAAAAAAATCGCCGATAAATTTCGCACTTCAGTTATGTTTGTCGGACCGATTCTTGCTCGTTTAGGCGAAGTTAAATTCCCGCATCCGGGGGGCTGTGTTATCGGCGCCGCCGGAAGACCAATCGATTTATTCTTAGAGGGCTTTGAAGCGCTTGGCGCTAAAGTTGAAACTAAAGACAAATATTATCATATCAGCGCCAAGAAACTTAAAGGCTGTGATTTTTTCTTTACCACCATGGCTGTTACCGGAACCCAAAGTATGATTATGACTGCTTGTTTAGCTGAAGGAAAAACAACTTTAAGAAATTGCGCTATGGAACCGGAAATTATCGCCCTGGCCGATTATTTAAATTCTCAAGGAGCTAAAATCAGCGGCGCCGGCACGCCAACAATTACTATCGAAGGTGTTGAAAAATTAAATGCCGGGGTTTGCGAAATAATTCCTGATCGTATTGAAGCTGGTTCATTTGCTTTAATGGCGGCCGCCACTAACTCGGAAATTAAAATCACTAATTGCAACCCGGAGCATATTTTAAGCCTACTTACTATCTTTAATAAAATTGGCGTTAAATACGAAAAAGGGGAAAATTATTTACTCATGAAAAAATCGGGTGACATTAAATCTTATGATTTAAAAACTCATGAATATCCAGGATTCTCCACTGACTTACAATCTCCATATGTCGTTTTAATGACACAAGCTCATGGCACTTCTTTAATTCAAGAAACTATCTATGACCGCCGCTTGCTTTGGGCAGATATGCTTTCACAAATGAGCGCCAATATAATTATGTGCGATCCGCATCGCGTAGCGGTAAACGGACCGACAAAATTATACGCGAAAAAATTAATCAGTCCGGATATCCGCGCTGGTATTGCCTTAGTTATTGCTGCTCTAATTGCCGAAGGAACAACGGAAATAGACAACATCTACCAGATCGATCGCGGTTACGAAGAATTAGATATCCGTCTTAAAAAATTAGGCGCCGCTATTGAACGCGCCGAATAAAAATTATTTATGTCTAAAAAAATCCGAGATTTACTTCTTCCCATTTTTATTGTTTTATTTGTTATTTTAACCGCTTTTTTTTCTATCTATGCTTCCGGCTATAAATTTAATTTAAGCTGGCCTATTAGATTTAATCGTCTTTTACAAAAAACAGGGATGTTAATTGTTGAAACAAAACCAGCTAAAGCAATTGTTTATTTAAACGACAAGCCACAACATAATCCCTCTATAAAACCTTGGGAAAAGGACTATATAGTCACGCCTGCGAAAGTAAAAAATATTCTCCCGGGAGAATATGAATTACGTCTAGAAAATGAAGGCTATTGGCCTTTTATCAAAAAAATAAATATTAATTCCGGAGAAACAACTTTTATTAAAGGCGTTAATCTATTTTTAAAAACTACCCCGACATTGGTAATGCCCAGCGCCAAAGATTCTTTAATTATCAGCGCGGACAATAAATATATTTATAGCCAAACGGCTAAAAAAATAATTACCATAAAAACGGAAGAAATTAAAGAACTTAATGTCCCTAATAATGCTCAGTCTGTCTGGTTAGGAAACAATGGATTATTAGAAAATAATAAATTATTAATTGCTGGAATTTTATTTGATCCAATTAAAGGGAGTAGTATAAAC
>CAYIZF010000105.1:0-2245 GCA_964367825.1 uncultured Gammaproteobacteria bacterium
GAAGATAATAAAGCTATTATCGATTTTATTGAAGAATTTGCAATTGAAAAAACGGCCGTTTCTCAAAGAAAATTAGTTCTTAAAACGGCCGCGAAAAATAATTTAATTGAAGATTTGAACTCGCTGAAATTAATGGTTCTTTTGCATCAGGATGGTGACGCAAAAATTTTATCTGTTGGTCCGATTTGGGATTATAGAGAAAGTCGTTAATATTTAAAAATATAAACTTCATCATTTATTATTTCCCAATAATCAGCTGTTAATTTTGCCGCGGCAATTATTTGCCCGCTTTTATTCCAATATTTATTAACGATAAAATAGGCTTCTTTCGCTCCGGTCAGATATTTAGCCCTAGTCATTGTTTCTCGGCTGGGGCTTTTATAAACCATATCAAGATAATATTGATAAAGCTGTCCACCGGTCGGAATCGGATAAAAATATATTTCTCCGGATGGTGTTTGAAAATAATGATTAAACCCCAGTTCTCTAAGGGCGGCGACACTTACTTGTTGGTTAGCTAAAACAACATAAGTGCCGGTTGCATCTTTATTAATCCAATTAACCGCCGCTAAATCATTTTTGCCAGTACTGTAGCCGCGAGAATTAAAATATTTGTCGATGCGCGGATAAGAAATATAAAGTCCGGATGTTAAAAGGACTAAACCGAAAACAGCATAAATTATTTTTGTCGGTTTTTTTTGTTGGTTGATTAAAGAAATCAGATTTTGTAATTCGGAAATAATAAATGGCAAGAAAAAAATTGTCATTAAAACAAGTAATCGTCCGGCAAAATTAGTTTGTTCGTAGTTTATTAAATCAGAAAAGGCTATTTGACTGGAAATAAGGTAGGCAATTACGAGTGTTGAATTGATAAAAATTAAACTGTTAAAATTTTGTCTGCTTTTTCGACGATAAAAGAAAAACAAACTGGTAGCGATAACTAAAATAAGCCAAAGATTATAATTATAGCTGAAAAAATAAACGAAATTTAGAAGCCAATTTTCTTGTCCAGCGCCGCTTAGCCCGGAAAATAAATTTTTAATCGGACTGATAATAGCGGATAAACTCCAACTTATTTTTTTAAAATTCCCACCGCCGGAAATAAATAGGGCGAGAGGAAGAAGTAGCGATCCGGCCGCAAAAAGAGACCATTTTAGGATTTTATAGGTTTTAGCTTTGATTTTCGGAACATATTCATTTAAGGCTAAAAATAGCCACCAAATCATCGTTGGAATGCCAGTTAGGGGATGAATCGATAAAGTGGCCAAAGAGAGAATAAGCGACCAAAAAAGGCCATTTTCCGTTAACCCAAAGGTAAGAGCTAGAATTAGAAAGAGATAACTTAAATTCTGTGGGGTGGATAGAATAAAAGGGGAAAAAGTTATAGCTAAGATAAAAAGAACGGTTAGCCATGAGCTTTTATTATGGATATTTTTATCGGTAAAGCGATAAAAAGCTAAAGGAAGAAAAACGGCCGCCAAAACAGGCACTAAGAATTTATTTAGAATATAAATTGATAGGCCGGTAAGTTTATGGAAAATCATAATCAGCCCGTATTCCCCGAGGTAATAAAAAGGTTTTGGCGTTACCATTCCTTCTTTATCAATTAATTCTATGGTTGCTTGATGGATAAACGGGTCGAAGCCGTAGCCTATTTTATACACTACAGCCGCTACAATAAAACTGAGAAGATAATGCGCTGAGAGAAGAAGTAGTTTTCCGGCCGCTGATATTTTTTTTCGAGACAGGATAGTAATAAGCGTTGCTGAGCATAGAAAATAAAAAATAAAAAAACTTGGTTTGACGACTTGCCAAGGGGAAATAATCGCTTGGTCGCTACGGCTTAAGATAAGAATAATAAAACTGATAAGGTAAAAAACAAAACAGGAAGCTTCTAACCAATTTTTCTTAAAAAATTCCATTATTAATTTTAAAGCGTTTTTTGGGTGATTAATTATTTCAATATCGAGCGCATTCTCTCGATGAATTTGGTCAAAAGGGAGGTGCCCGTGGAGAAAATATAAAGAGATGATAACCAGAATTATAGTCAGAATTACCCCGAAACCGTTAAGGGCGTAAAAATAATATACGCCGGCACCGAATATGGTCGTTAAAGATATTATTAGAAGAAAATATTCGATAATATTTGGGGCTATTTTATTGAGTTTTTCTATTATTTTCATATTACTTTAATAATAGCAAATTCTTGCTAAAATTGGCAATTTTAGATAATATTTATATAAGT
>CAYIZF010000106.1:0-2216 GCA_964367825.1 uncultured Gammaproteobacteria bacterium
AAATAGGATATACTGAATTCTAGGTAAGCTATTTTAAAAGAACAAGCGGACCAATAATCCGCTTTTAATTTTAAAAAAAGGTCGTCTTACGTTTTAAAAAAAAGTAAAAAGTCAAAAAAAATGAAAAAGTTATTTGTTGGTGGCTTGTCTTTCAAGACTACCGAACAAGGTTTAGCGGATGCTTTCGCTAAAGCTGGCACTGTTTTATCTGCTGTTATCATTACCGATCGTATGACTCATCGCTCAAAAGGCTTTGGTTTCGTCGAAATGGAAAATGATGCAGATGCTGATAAAGCAATTGCTATGTACAACAATCAAGAATTAGACGGACGCAATGTCGTTGTTAACGAAGCTCGTCCTCTAGAAAAGAGATTCTAATCTAGATCTTAGCTTAATTGAAAATACAGAAAAAACACTCCCGTAAGGGAGTGTTTTTGTATTGAAGAATTTTTTATCTTTGTTTATTTTTATTTCTTTCTTGGAGTAGCTTTTTTAACTTTCTTAATGACTTTAACTTTTTTAACAATTTTAACTTTCTTTCCGAAAGTCGGTTCGATTACCTGATTTTTTTCATAATCAGCAATCGCCTTTTTTAAACCCTGAACAGCCATCACGGAGCAATGAATTTTCTGACTAGGTAAACCGCCTAATTCAGACACAACCGTTTCCCATTTATACTTCTTCGCTTCGTCAATTGTCATTCCCTTCACTTTTTCCGTTAATAAAGAGGCAGTAGCAATATTAGACGCGCAACCGAAAGAAAGGAATTTTACATCTTTGATTTTTCCATTTTGAACTTTCAAGAAAAAATCCAACTGATCGCCGCAAACCATATTGCCGATTTGAGCATAACCGTCAGGATTTTTTATTTCCCCGATATTCTGGGGCTTCAAAAAATGATTAATTGTTTTTTTTGTATAATTAAGTGCCATATATATTACTATTTATCTATTAATTTATTTAATCGGGCTAAAACTTCTCAATCTTTTTACCGTGCCCTTTAACGCTTTAATCGTATAATCTATTTCTGCCTTAGTATTAAATCGACCAAACGAAAAACGAATATTGCTGTTTAGGAAATTTTTATCAAGTCCGATAGCAGTTAAAACATTAGAAGCGCGTAAATTAGTTGCCGAGCAAGCCGAGCCAGTCGAAACGCAAATTCCTTTATATGATAAATCCATTAAAATCGCTTCGCCTTCAACCGAACCAAACATCACATTTAAGTTAGCCGGAATGCGCTTAGTCATAGAACCGTTAACTTTTAAGCCGCTTATTTCTTTATTAATTGTCTTCCAAAAATAATCACGTAAACCTTTTACTCGCTTTATATATTCAACTCTTTCTTTATAAGCTAATTCTAAAGCGAACATAAGCCCCATAATTCCCAGGAGATTATAAGTTCCGGAACGGAGATTATTTTCTTGGCCGCCGCCAACGATAAGCGGTTTTATCTTTATTCCCTTTTTAATATAAGCAACCCCAACTCCTTTCGGGCCATAGAATTTATGAGCCGAGAGACTTAGTAAATCAATGCCCATTTTTTTAATGTCCATTTTTAAATATGGAATAGCCTGAACGGCATCAGTATGGAAATAGGCGCCATATTTATGAGCAACTTTGGCTAAAGCCTCTATATCATTAATCGTGCCAATTTCATTATTAACCGTCATAATAGACACTAAAATTGTTTCCTTATCAATTAATTTTTCAAGCGCTTCCGGAGTAACAACACCCTCGGAATTAGCCGGCACAAATTCAACTTTAAATCCGGCGCGCGCCAGTTCATTAGCGGATTCCCGAACGCAAGGGTGTTCAATATTAGAAACAATAATTTTATTGCCTTTAGTCTGATTAGCTAAGGCAACCCCCTTAATTATTAAGTTATTTGATTCGGTCGCTCCAGAGGTAAAAATAACACTTTCCGCCTCCCCGCCAAGCAGTTTTGCCACCCTATTTTTAGCCTCCATGAGGTCTAAATAAGCGCTTTGACCTAAATAGTTAATAGATGAGGCGTTACCGTATTTTTCGGTTAAATATGGCTTCATTTTAGCTAAAACTCGCGGATCAAGGCGAGTTGTCGCTCCATTATCTAAATACACTTTCATATTTTAATCTATTTGAATTTATTTAAATTTTAAGATTTTTAACTTTAACAAATTATTCTATTTATGTCCATTATAACCTAGTTTAAGTATTTTTGAAATATATACAAT
>CAYIZF010000107.1:0-2209 GCA_964367825.1 uncultured Gammaproteobacteria bacterium
ATTTTTATAGTATACAATAATTACTTGCTTTTGTCAATATTTTTATCCCCTGTTTCTATTGCCGACACAGTTTTTTTCTTTAATATCAGTTCAATAATTTTATTAGCTCCCCACCCCAAACCAACAAAAAAAGCTAAATATAATATTGTCGCGAGCCAAACCGGCATAAAGCGATATAGAAAGTCGTAGCGATACATTATCGGCCAATGCCATAAATATATTTCATAAGAATAAAGCCCGAGCCAATAAAATAATTTAAATTCTATCTTCTTTAAAACAAATACTAAAGATATCGCCACAACAGCAATAATACTCATCCATTGTTCTTTAACCGGATTCCCGATGCCCGAATTGTAATTAGCATAAATAAACACGGCGAGTAGTCCAAGCATAACAACATAATAACCAATAGCTTTCCAACCACGCGATAACTTTTCTAAAATTTCCGGACTCTTTAGTTTTGTTATTCCCCAAGCGGCTAAAACTCCCAACGGGAAAGCGACTATATGTATCTTATACATATGGATTATGTAATCGAAAGCCGTCGGTTCAAAATAGACAAACAAATAACCGGCAATGTATAAAAGAATAGCGGATAGCCAAGGAGCTTTTTTAAAAAACACCAAGGGGTAAAGAAAATAATAACCGAGAATAAAAGTAAAATACCATAAAGGAGAATTAATATCGTTATACAAATCGGCCTGAGTAAATATTCCTAGGAATGATTTCAAAATATAACCCCAAGAATAATCCGGTCCGGAAAAAATAAAATTCAAACCGAAAAGCACAATCAGGGCTAGCCAAAATGGTTGAAATAATTTTAATAATCTTTTTTTATAAAACTGCCAAGCGTTCAAACTTTTTTTCATCTGACTGGCAGTCAAACCAAAACCGGAAAGAAATAAAAATAAATTTACTCCAACGCCAGCCATAATCGACAACGGCCAAAGGAAGCGCGTATCGGTCACTAAAAAATATCCGATATGCGATAAAACAATCATTAATATCGCCGCGCCCTTTAACTCCGTCGTTAATGAAGACGGAAACCATTCAATAATCTTGCGCGGTTTTATCGACACCAAAAGAACAATAAAAAAAACAAGAGAAAATATCCAGGTCGCCTGGATTGGATTAGTTACTGATATCAGCATAAATTAAATCGGCCCAGATTTTATATCCCATAGCAGACGGATGAAAAAAATCAGCGGCATAATGCGAACCACTATCTTGGAAAAGATGTTCAGTTGGCGTGTATAAGTTAATATATTTAACCGAATATTTATCGGCTAATTCTTTAATAATTTTATTAAACTGCCTGGTCTTTAAATTAAAAAAACATTTATAAGGCGGCCAGACGAGCTTATCGGCGCCAATATAAGGAATATTAATCACATATATCTTTGCCCTGGTCTCAGAAGTTAAGCGTTCTAATATAATTTCATAATTCCGACGAAAGTCTTTAGCAGATATTTGTCCATGAATATCATTAACGCCAATTAATAAAGTCACTATATCGGGATTATCATTAATTGTTTCTGACAAATAATCTTCTACTAATCCAGCCGTTCTTAATCCCGGATATGACCGACTCTGTAAATTTATTTGATAATCATTGCCGGCAAAATATTGTGCTAAAAGATATGGATAGGAATTTTCATAATTAGTCACGCCAACACCAGCCGTCAAACTATCTCCCAGGGCGACATAGGTAAGGCTTGAGCTGGCAGTATCATTATTAACTACAAAATAAGACTGTCCGTTGTCCGAAGATCTTAAATCAACCTCGTCAATCTTGTTATAAATATGGGCATATGATCGGTTGAAGTAGAGCGTAATAATAATTAACAAAAAAATTATCACCCCACCGCGGCGCCAGCCGATTCGTTTAAAAAATTTATTCATACGGTAATATTATACAGTAAATATTGAAATAAATAAAAAAGACCAAAATTTGTTAATCTAAATCTGTCTTTAATTTCATTTTTATGCAATATAACGCAAATTAAGTCAAATTAAAAAGCTAATTCAACGGGCTTGATTTTTATTTACTATTATGTTAGTATTTGATTACTTTTAATTAATTAATATTTAGAAAATTCCGTATGCCAAACAAGAAATCGGCGGAAAAAGAATTACGAAAAACCGTAAAAAGAAACGCCGCCAACAAGAAAGTGTCGAGTAAGCTCAAAGATTTAGTAAAAGTTAATAC
>CAYIZF010000108.1:0-2208 GCA_964367825.1 uncultured Gammaproteobacteria bacterium
GAAGTGGCCGAGGATATAACCAGTATTGTTTTTACCAAAGCTTGGAATAAAATAGAGCAATTTAAAGAAGGAAGTTTTTCGGCCTGGTTATATATGATAGCTCGAAACTCAGTTACTGATTATTATCGCCATGAAAAAGGGCATGATGATATAGACGATTGCTGGGACTTGGCAGACAAAGCCGACTTTTTAGCGGATATCGATAATGATTTAAATGTTGATCTCATAAAAGAAGCGATGAAAAGTTTAAAGGATCAAGATAGGGAAATTTTAATAATGCGTTTTTGGTTGGACTTATCTTTTTCTGAAATTGCCGAACGATTAAATAAAAAGGAAGGGGCGGTAAAAATGGCCTTAGGCCGCGCGCTTAAAGATTTAAAAAATAAAATTCCTTTAGCCATGATAATTATTTGGCCGGAAATAATAAATATATGCAAGAAAATCAATTAAAAAATATTTTGACGGAATTATATGTTTTAGATGCGAGCCTAAAAGATTATGAGCCGGAACTTATTAAGTTGATAATTAAAATGAAGGATATTAAACCGGACACAAAATTTGATTCGGTTCTTGCCGCTGAGCTGAAAGAAAAAATAATGACACAATCAAAGATGGTGTTCAAAAATTCCGGGAAAAAAATATTTAATTTTAATTTTATGAACAAAAAGATTTTCGTTGCCGCTGGTTCTTTTGCTGCCGTCGGAGTAGTGGTATTGGCTTTCTTTGTCCATTATCAAAAAGGTTATCTGCCGACAAGGAATGTTGGTGAAGAAAGAAAAGTAGCCGGAATTTTAATAGATAGCTCATTAACTAAAGAGGGTTTTATCGTTTTACCCGATGGCGCCTTTGGTAGTTTAGCTAGTCTAAATTCAGGGGCAGGAATTCAAGGCGTAATTGGTGCCGGAGAATTAGCTAGCGCTAAAGTTACAACGACTGATGCCGCCGTACCTACTTTAGCAGCTTTCGACGCCGGCGTTTCTTCGACTATGACCGTCACCTCATCGCGAATATTTATTCCTGACGGAGGCGCCGTTCCCGGAAAAATGATCGCCCCATATTATAATTTTAATTATGTTTACAAGGGCGATGCTTTAGATTTGAAAGAAGAGATTGCTCCCGTATATCGTCGTTTAAAAGGCGATAGAACGGTCGCTAAAGAATTAGCGACTTCGTTTAGCGAGCTTGATTCTCTTGGTTTTGGATTAAGTAGTTTGAATAATTTGAAAGTGACTAATATTTCTTTAGTTGAAGATAAGGACTTAGGTTTGATGATTAATTTTGATTTTAATGAAGACAATATTTATATTTCTGAAAATTGGACGAAATGGACTTTCCCGGAAAGAGATGCCTGTGGCAATGATCAAAGTTGCTGGGACAGGTATCGAATGAAGATAGAAAATATACCGACCGATTCGGTCTTAATTAATATGACTGATAAATTTTTGTCAGATCATAAAATTGATCGTGCTCATTACGGCGAACCGCAAGTTGATAATTCTTGGCGGGATGCTTATGATAAATCAGAAGATAAAATAAATTATTATGTTCCGGAATATGCCACGATTATTTATCCATTAATACTCGATGGTCAAGCGGTTAAAAATCAGAGTGGCATTTATGTTGGTTTGCAGGTAACAATTAATTTATTTAAGAATGCCGTCTCGGGTTTAAGCGGTTTGACTCCATATCGCTATGAAACTTCTAATTATTCTCTAGAAACTTCAGCAGATACGATTATAAAAATGGCTGAAAATGGCGGTTGGAACAGAAATTATTATATTCAATCCGAAAATGTTCAAACAATAGAACTCGGAACTCCAGAAAGGGCTTATGTTCAAGTTTATAAGTATGAGAATAATACTAACGAAGAGCTGTTTGTTCCAGCTTTAATTTTCCCGGTAATAAATCTTCCAAAGGATTCAGTATATTATGGTAATAAATCAATCGTTGTCCCCTTGGTGCATGACCTTTTAAAAGAAAAAAATAATCAACCAGTATTAATGCGTTAATCCCGCGCGCTGAAAATAAAAAATAAAATCCCGGTTCAAGGCCGGGTTTTTTGTTTATTAGTAGTCTTAAAGTCTGATATTTACCAAAATTTTAATGAGATTATTGTGGAAATTAAGAGGTGGGCGGAAATTTTAAAATAATGAAATTTATCTCTCTAAAATGTAATATTTGGCTAATATTAAATATTTGTATATAAGC
>CAYIZF010000109.1:0-2190 GCA_964367825.1 uncultured Gammaproteobacteria bacterium
GTTTAAAAATAAAAAAAGAAGCCTACGGTAAATATATCGGTCTTATAGTTTTAGTTGCTTTATTCATTAGTTCGATATTAATTAGTTTTTCTCGCAGTTTTTGGGCCGGCATGGTTGGCGCGGTTGCTTTTAGTTTTTTTGTTATTTGGCGATTTTTTTCTTTTAAGAAAGCAATTATCTCAATGTTTTGGCTTTTAGCCAGCGCACTGGTAGGATTTTTTATTATTTATTCTGTTTCTATTATTCCATATCCGAGCAAGGGGGAATTCAATGCCGATTTTATTGAACGGGTTAGTGGGAATAAAAATGAACCCGCCTTAGCTTCTCGGTGGTCGCTTTTGCCGGAGCTTATCAAGGAGATAAAAAAAGAACCATTTTTAGGGCAGGGGTATGGAGCGACGGTTACTTATTTTTCTCAAGATCCACGAGTTTTGCAGAATAATCCAACCGGGGAATATACGACTTATGCTTTTGAATGGGGGTATTTTGATTTGTGGCTAAAGATCGGATTACTTGGGTTATCGTCTTATCTGTTCTTAATTTTTTATTTAATAAAAAGAGCGTTGATTGTCGGTTCAAAAAATGATGATCTTATTTTATTTGGAATCGGTGCCGGTTTGGTTTTTTTGGCTTTGACGAATTTTTTTACCCCCTATTTAAACCATCCTCTCGGGATAGGAATTTTAATAATTGGGGCTTGTCTTATTCAAAAAAATAGAGTATATTAAGAAGCAAATAATCTTCAAATAAAATAAAATTATGAATGAACAAATCATTTCTCAGGAGGGCTATGACAAGTTAAAAGATGAGTTAACTTTCTTAACGACAATTAAGCGTAAGGAAATTGCCGAAAGAATAGAACACGCCAAGGAGCTTGGCGATTTAAGTGAAAATGCTGAGTATAGTGAAGCGAAAGACGCGCAAGCATTAAACGAGGGGCGAGTTCTTGAGTTAACCAATACTTTAAAGAATGTTACCGTTGTCCAATATGAGGACGCAAAAGATCAAGTATCAATGGGTTCAAAAGTAACAGTTAAGTCAGACGATAAAGAAAAACAGTATATGATTGTCAGTTTTAATGAAGCAGATCCGCTTAATGGGAAAATTTCTAACGAGTCGCCTCTCGGAGTTGCTTTCTTAAATAAAAAGAAAGGTGAATCTGTCGAAGTGGAAACGCCAAGAGGAATATTGAAATATAAAATTTTAAAGATTGAATAATAATCAATTCTATGTCTGCTAATAAAGAAAAAGAAATTGAGCCAGTCGTGTCGACAAACGAACGCGATGATCGCTTAAAAAAGATGGAAGAATTTATCAATAACGGGGTGAATCCTTATCCAGCTAAGGTTAAGCGCGATTTTGGTATCGGTTCTGTTTTAGCTGATTTTGAATCTTTAGCGGACAGTCAGAAAGAATTTTATATTGTCGGCAGGTTACGTTCAAAAAGAGAACACGGTAATTTAGCTTTTGCGAATTTAGAAGATGCTAGCGGAAATATTCAACTCGCTTTTTCTAAAAAAGATATTGGAGTTGAAGCTTATAAATCTTTCTTAAAGCTTATTGATGTTGCTGATTTTATTGAAGTAAAAGGCAGTGTTTTTTTAACTCATAAAGGCGAAAAGAGTGTGATGGTCAAAGAATGGAAATTGCTTACTAAGGCTCTACGCCCGATACCGGATGCTTGGTATGGTCTAAAAGATGAAGATGAACTTTTTCGCAAACGTTATCTCGATTTATTATTAAATAAAGATTTAAGAGATTTATTTTATAAAAAAGCTTTATTTTGGGAAGTGACTCGCGATTTTATGAAGCGCCACGGTTTTTTTGAAGTTGAAACTCCGACTCTTGAAGTTACGACCGGCGGCGCGGAAGCTAATCCATTTAAAACCCACCATGATGATTTTGATATCCCGGTATATTTACGTATTTCTATCGGCGAATTATGGCAGAAGAGATTAATGGCCGCCGGTTATGAAAAAGTATTTGAAATCGGACGCGCTTATCGAAACGAAGGTTCAAGTCCTAACCATCTCCAAGAATTCACAAATATGGAATTCTATTGGGCATATGCCGACTATGAAATGGGCATGAAGTTAGCCCAAGAATTATATCAAGAAATCGCCGTTAAGGTTTTTGGTAAAACAAAATTTAAGACCAGAGAATTTGAATATGATTTAGCCGGTGAATGGC
>CAYIZF010000110.1:0-2124 GCA_964367825.1 uncultured Gammaproteobacteria bacterium
CTTAAATATAATCCGACATAACCGCCGCCAACACCGGCTTCAACCTGGCTCTCCCAAACGGCCACATCAAGAAAAAAATGAAAAAGCGTTTGATAAGAAATAAAAAGAAGTCCGAGCCCGAGATAATCGGCAAACTGTAAAGATTTTTTTTCTTTTCTGATTATAATCACCGCCCAATAAATAAAAATGAACGGAACCAAATATTTTCCAAAGCCAAAAATAAGCGTCAACCATTTAGCAATAAATTGTCCGAAATGTCCGGAAAGATTAAAAAGCCCGAGCAAACTAATAAGCCCAAGAACGATAAGAAAAACGACAAGAATGCTTTTCTTCGCTTTTTCATCGAGATTTATTTCCGGTAAGTTTACATAATCCAGCGGATTACTGTTTTTCTTTTTTCTTCCCATATTTAAATAAGATTAACGAATCACAAAACAATGAAATTACTTAACTTCTATATTATATCATAAATTAGTTTAAACAGTATGACTATAGTATATTTTGTTTAAACCCACTTTACCATACTTAATTCATGTCTTCACTCGTCGCTAATTTAATTCCAGGGGATAAAGGAAAAAATCCTAATTTATCGATCTGCTCTTCAATCTGCTCATCGCCTAATTCTTCGGAAAAATAAATAGCCGACAACTCCCTTGATTTCTCTTGTTTAGCCAGTTGCCAATTATTTTTAATATTGTCCGAACTTATTGTTTTACGAATTTCTTTTTTCGGTAAAAGCGCCTCGACTTCTTTTAAATTAATTTTCAATTTTAATAAAATCATCGCGAAATCATAAAAATCTCGATAACGAACTCGATCATTCATCGCCCGAATTTTTTCAGCGGCGATTTCGCGGATATCCATCACACGCACTTTAGTCTTAACTCCATAGACATTTTGATAATCAAGTTCTAAAGGCGGCAAAACTACATTCTGTAAGAAATCTATTTCGACCTTCAAGGAATTGGCGAGACCCAGGGGCCCACGATACTGCAGTTTTTCAATTTTTATCGTCGCGCCGGAAACATAATCTTTTTTAATTTCAAAAATGTCCGAGTCGGTAAAAACTTTTTTCATTTCCGCTAATTCGATCTTCCGAGCATTGCTGGAAAAATCCAAATCTTCGGAAAATCTAAGTTGCGGCAGATAAACATGGTGCAGCGCGGTCCCACCTTTAAAAATAAGCTTATCCTTAATAGCTGAATCAAAAATAATTTTAGAAACAAACGCTAAAAAATAATCCTTTTCGGCGATGGCGAGAGGATATTTTAAACTTTTATTAATAAGCGCCAATTCTGCTCTATCTAATAATTCGATCATCATAATAAATTCGCCACTTGGCGTTAAATAACTTAGATTCCGAGGTAAAACGGTTAAAACCTTTTTTGTTTTTTAAGCTTTTATAAAGTTTGGTGCTATCAATTAAGGCTGAGTCCAATAAAAATCCAATTTTCCGACTAATCATTGTTCCTGCTCGCGCCGCGTAATCCTGTAATTTATCCAAATCAAGCATTTGATAATTATCGCGCAATTTTTCAAAAACTAAACTTACGCCAGTAAAGCTTTTATCAAAATAAAGATAATCAATCAGAGCTTTTTCTGCCTCGGCAATTTTAATTATTTTACCATCATCTCTTTCTTCCGTAAAACCAAAATACATTTCCTTTTTTACCTTAGAAAATTTATAAAGATAACCGTCAAAATTATATCTTTTGTTAGTTTTCTTAGAAACACTTACGATTGTTTTGCTATATTGATCAAATAATTGATGATAATTTAAAGCATACGCTAAGCTGATATAAGAGTCACTATCTAAAATATTAGCAATTCGTCTTAAAGAAATATCGTTCTGTTCTCGTCCGCTAAGACTATTAACTATCAAATAAAGCCCCTGCTTAATTCGCATCAACCAACCGGAATGCACTAATTTATTAATGCGATTATGAGCGGAGCTAGCCGTATATTCAGTTAAAAAAATAGACTTTAATTTTTTAATATCTAAAATACGGCCATATTTTACCATGGCCCGGGATAATAAATTTACGTCTTTTTCAGACAATATTGTATTTTTCATATGTATCTATAAATTATATATGATTAATATATACATATATTATATATAAT
>CAYIZF010000111.1:0-2108 GCA_964367825.1 uncultured Gammaproteobacteria bacterium
CTTTACTTCTTTCTTTTTTCCCTTCTTAACATTTTTTTGGCCTTGTTTTACGGCATTTTTCACCGTTTTTTTAACCGGTGATTTTTTTGACGCGCTACTAGCGACGCTTTTTTTGACTTTTTTAGCCGCGCTATTCGCGCCGCTTTTTTTAACTGTCTTTTTAGTTGTTTTAAGCACTTTTTTTGCCATATTTATAATCGGGTTTTAACCCAAATTAATCTTTTTTATTTCGTCGGTTAAGTTCTTGAGTTGAACCATTAATATATCTAAATCTTCTTGGCATTCGTCTTTCTCTGCTTGTGCAATAGTTTTTTCAAGCTTCTTAATCTTCGCCTGGAGACCAAACTTTTTTAATTCGACGATAATTTTAATAATTTCTAATTTCGCTTCATTCGGTTCAAAATTATAGAAATCTTTTTCTCCTAAAAGAATAAGTTTATCGAGCAGTTTTTCATCACCAGCGCCCGCCTCTTCGAGATAGTTTCTAAAAGCCGTATAATCCAAGGAAGCAGTCTTATTATAATAGATAATCAGGTTATTGTAAAACCGTGCGCTTTCGGAATTACTAAGATATTCCGGCTCAAGATTGCTAACGATATAGGAAATATAGTCTGGAAATTTAACCGCTAGAGCTAGCAATAATTCTGAGAGACGATCTTCGCGAGAATGATATTCTGAACGGAATTCTTCTTTAACCTGAACTCGACTATTAGCCTGTCCGACCGGCGCCGTTTTCTGTTTACTCTTCCAGGTCATAAATTCTTCCCGAGTATCACTTTCGGAAAAATCTAATTCCTCACTGATTTTTTTTAACCAATATCCTTGTTCGGTTTGATTCTTAACTAAATCAATCATGATAAACATCTGATCGCGCACTTTCATCTTATTATCTAATTTTCCCAAATCTAAATTCGCGCTAATTTTTTCAAAATAATATTCTAACATCGGTTTCGCGTTTTTTATCGCTTGCGCGAAATCATCCGGATTACTTCTTAAACATTCATCCGGATCTTTCCCTTGCGGGAGCACAATTACTTTTAAATTCAGTTCCTGGGCTAAAACTTCTTTTATTCCCCGATCAGCTGCCATCTGCCCGGCGTTATCCATGTCAAAACATAAAGCGACATTATTAGTGAATCTCTTAATAAGGGTGACTTGTTCAGTAGTTAAGGCTGTACCCGAGGAAGCGACTACGTTCTCAAAACCATGCTGGTGGCACGAAATAGTGTCCATCTGCCCTTCGACCACAATAGCCAAATCCTCGCTCTTAATGGCCATTTTTGCCTTATTTAAGGCAAATAAGACCCTGCTCTTGTCATAAACAGAGGTTTGCGGGCTATTTACGTATTTGCCCATTTTTTCGGTCTTTTCCTTGTCTGGATTAATACGCGCGGTAAAAGCAATTATGTTATTGTTAACATTCCAGATCGGAAACATTATTCTATCTCGGAAACGGTCATAATACCCTCGGCCTCCTTCTTTTTTAATAATTAAACCGGCTTCAAGCATCTCATCATCGGTATATTTTTTCCCAACTAACGGACGAGCTTGCAAAAATTTATATAAAGAATCCCAAGAGTCCGGACTATAGCCTAAACCCCAATCTTGAATAATATTTTCCTTTAACTCGCGTCGCAATAAATATTCTTTTGCTTTCTGTCCGGTCGGAGTAGTTAAAACATGAGTATAGTATTTCCCAGCCAACTCTAATATATCAATAATACGATTACGCTTCGAATATTCTTCCGGATTTTCATATTTTAAAACCACACCAGCCTTAGGCGCGAGTAAACGAAGAGTCTCCATAAAACCTAATCCCTCTTTTTCCATCACAAAAGCAAACACATCGCCGCCGCGTCCGCAACCAAAACAATGCCAAATTTGTTTATCCGGAGAAATAACAAAAGACGGCGTCTTTTCGTTATGAAAAGGACAAAGCGCTTGAAAATTCGCGCCCACCGCTTTAACTGGCGTATATTCGCGAATTACTTCAACGATATCCAATTTAGATTTTATCTCTTCAGCTTGAGACATAATTATTTTAAAATAATGATTTTAAAATTAAGCTAAAAAATCCGGCAACAATAAACTTTTTAAACGTTCTATTT
>CAYIZF010000112.1:0-2089 GCA_964367825.1 uncultured Gammaproteobacteria bacterium
GGAAATAATTTTAAATAATGAAGAGGAAAAAATTATTTATAACCTACTGAAACAAGCAAATGAACGAGCAGAAAAAATAACTATCGATGAAATTGTCAAAATAAGTCAACTTGACACCTCGGTCATAAATAGTAAACTAAGTATATTAGAACTCCGAGGAATTGTTAAAAGCGACGGAATTAACTATGATATCACTTAAATTATTTTAATATATGAATCTAATTATCGTTGAATCTCCAACCAAAGCTAAAACAATCAGTAAGTTTTTAAATAAAGAATATCAGGTCGAATCTTCATTCGGCCATATTCGCGACTTACCGACGAGCAAAATGGGGATTGATATAAAAAATAATTTCGAACCAACTTATGTTATTCCTGATAAAGCCAAAAAAACTGTTTCTTCTTTAAAATCAGCCGCTAAGAAATCAACTGAGGTAATTTTAGCTTCTGATGAAGACCGCGAAGGAGAAGCAATCGCTTGGCATTTAGTTGAAGCTCTTGGTCTTGATGCTAAAAAAGCAAAAAGAATAGTTTTTCATGAAATTACTAAAAATGCTATTTTAGAAGCTTTAAAAAATCCGCGCAAACTTGATTTTAATATGGTAGATGCCCAACAGGCCCGCCGAATTCTTGATCGTTTAGTTGGATATGAACTATCTCCATTCTTATGGAAAAAGGTTGCCAAAGGTTTGTCTGCCGGACGTGTCCAAAGCGTCGCCACGCGTTTAATAGTTGAAAAAGAAAGAGAAATATCAGCTTTTAAAGTCGAAGAGTATTGGAGTTTGTCTGCTGATTTTTTTAAAGACTCGGAAAAAAATAAATTTACCGCCGATCTTTATAAAATCCGCGATAAAACTTTTAATAAATTAGTTATAAAGGAAGATGAAGCTGAAGAATTAAAAAAAACACTCCGCGAATCAGATTATGTTATCGATAGGGTTGAAAAAAAACAAATCATCAAAAACGCTGGCGCTCCTTTTACAACTTCTACTTTACAACAATCAGCCAATCGCCACCTTGGTTTCAGTGCTAAACAAACAATGACTGTCGCTCAAAAATTATACGAGCAAGGACATATCACTTACATGAGAACCGATTCCTTAAATTTATCCCCTAAATTTATCGGTGACGCCTATGATTGGTTAAAGAAAAATTTAGGTGCAAATTATGCGGTTGAAAATGGCCGAGTCTTTAAAAATAAAAGTAAAAATGCCCAAGAAGCCCACGAAGCGGTGCGTCCGACAGAAGCGGCTAATACTCCGGAAATGTTAGCCGGAAAGTTAGATAAGAATCAAGAACGTTTATATCGTTTAATCTGGCAAAGAGCGATTGCAAGCCAAATGGCGCCGGCAAAATTAGCGGCCACAACTATTGATGTAAAAACTGAAGAAAATAAAGAGATTTATATTTTCCGCGCTAACGGACAAACCATTGTTTTCCCCGGATATTTACAAATCTGGCCAGAAAAAACTAAAGAACAAGAATTACCTCTTTTAGTCGAAAAGGATAAAGTTAAAATTACTGATTTACGCGCCGATAAACATGAAACTAATCCGCCAGCTCGCTATTCTGATGCTAGTTTGGTTAAAGAATTAGAAAAACATGGAATTGGCCGACCTTCTACCTATGCGCCAACAATTAACACAATTATTGTTCGTAATTATGTTGAACGTGATGAAAATAAAAAATTAAAACCGACAAATATTGCTTTTGTGGTCACTGATTTATTAATAAATCATTTTCCAAAGATTGTTGATTATGCCTTTACTGCTAAAATGGAAAATAATCTTGATAATATTGCCGAAGGAGAAAAAAAATGGCAACCGGTTATCGAAGAATTCTATTCTGACTTCCATGACAATTTAAAAAAGAAAGAAGAAGAAATTAAAAAAAGTGATATTATGATTGAAGAAAAATCTACAGAGGTTTGCGATAAATGCGGCGCACCGATGATTATTAAAACCGGACGCTATGGAAAATTTTTAGCTTGTTCCGCTTATCCAAACTGCAAAAATATTAAAAAATATGCCGGCGAGCCTCTCTTTAACAACTTGCCTTTCCGCATAAGACAAAAATTGTTCAACCAAGA
>CAYIZF010000113.1:0-2020 GCA_964367825.1 uncultured Gammaproteobacteria bacterium
ACCTTATTACCATGCTCGCACACAAACTTTTTCATTTTTCTTGTTCTAGTAAACGTACGTTTGATAATTTCATAAAAAAATTTTATCTCATCCCATTTAGTAAGCTCTTTATGTCTGCCGGGCTGGTTCATTCTTTTAAGGTGATTAAATAATCTCCGATAAAGCGGGATATCAAAAAAAATTATTTGATCGGCCTGTTCGGATATCAGCGACTGGACTTTCGAATACCAACCGTCAGAAACCCAAGCGTCTTGTTTTAAAGCTTCCTCAACTTTTTCCTTAATATAACTACGTGCACGCTCAATTTCCCCTTTATTACTTGGTTTTATTTTTTCCCCTCCCACTTCAAACCAAAATCTATCTATATGGATATATGGTATGCCAAGCTTCTCACTTATTTTATAAGCTAAAGTGCTCTTACCGCTGCATGGTTGTCCGATAATGGTAATTTTCATATTTTTCATTAAAGCAACAATATTTAAACTTCGCTAATAACATCAAAACCATTAAAGCTACCCGTTACTGCTAAGCCAATGATTTTCCCTTTGCACATTTTCTTTTCTCTGATTTTTCTGGCCGTTTCATTTAAAGTCGCGCCGGAACCAACCGCATCATCAACCAACAATATATTATTAAAAGAAGAACTATTGGACACAACAATTGTGTTTCTGGCATTCTCAATTCTATCCGCCAACTTATTCAAAGTTTTTTGCGGTACGGCCACGGCAGTTTTAATTTTAACAATCTCGAGTTTTTTAGAATTTAGGTTAAGTCCTTTTTCTAAAACTTTCATTAATTGTGTTTCTCTCTTCACGGTTGGTGGTATAAAACCAACTCCGTCAATTTTAAATTTTTTAATAATTTTATCGATGTTCGGCTTTACCAATTCAACAATCTCCTGCATTAATTTTTTATTTTGACTTTGTTTAGCATAAAGGAGGAGCTGTCCTAATTTCGTTTTTCCAAATCTTTCAACACTATAAAAATCCATATAGAATAATTTATCAAGAAAAATATCTTTAAAAGTGCTTTTCATTTTTTTCTCGCTATCAATGAGTCCGTCTTTTTTATATCTTTCATATTTTCTAAATGTCTTGAAATATTCCGCAGCAGTTTTTTCTACCGGCAAATTATTTTTTTGGCACCAATACACAAAACCGCCAAAACCTTCTTTTCGCTCTCCTGCCGGAGTGATTATTAAAAAATTTTTAGTGATTAAATCTTTTACTTCATTATCTATATCAAAATTACTTTCATTAATCTTAAATTTTATAGGAGCGGCAATAGAGTAGTATACTCTTGGCGGACGCCCATTTTTTACCAATACATGATCATTGATTAATTTTACTAAATGATGTTTAAAAAGGGCCTGCCTGCTAATATTAAGATAATCGACTAATTCATTAGCCGAGACATGCTTTTTATCTTTTATGTATTTAACGATTTTAGAAGAATTTATGTTCATATATGTAACAGTATATATGGTTGACAGTTAACTGTCAACTGTCAACCTGCTTTCGCAAACTTTACCTAAACTTATTATAAATTTAAATAAAAAAATGAGGAAGACTATTTCTAAACCCCCTCATATATTATTTGTATTATATCCCCAGAACAATAATTCTCTGTCCCTTTCGCACCACTAATGCCTTATCAAGCGAATGAGCGGACACGAACATCTCATTTTTCTTCTCCGCTATGTCAACTAAGTAGAAATCTGATTCGAGTTTTAACAAAACATAGGTAGAATTTTTTTCAAATTCTAAAGGAAATTCTTGGCAGAACCTCAAGGCTTGCTCGGTAGCCATACATATTCTGTCCAAACCTTTATCTCGTAAGAAACTAAACACTAGAAAAGCGGAGACATTAAGTTCATGCCTTAATTCGTAAATTTCTATTTTTTCGCGTGAAAATACACACTTAAAATAATAATCAAAAAGACCCTCCTTCCTTTTTTGTCCTTTTTTTTGATCCTTTTTCATTTTTTATTTTTTTTTTGTTATACATTTTTAAACTTACC
>CAYIZF010000114.1:0-2007 GCA_964367825.1 uncultured Gammaproteobacteria bacterium
ATCTTGGGGTGATGAATTTTTAACCGCGTTGCATAAAAAATTTGATAATCGTTTAATTTTGAAAAAAAGTCTCAACGCTTCAGTTATTGAAAGTATAAAAATATTAGAAGAGGCAAATAATATAAAATTTATTATTGAATAATTATTATGAAATATTTAGTTCAAGAAAATATCTCTAAGCAAATTTCTACTACATATTCCCATAATTTTAAACTCGAGAAAAATACCCTTTGTCTTATTGAAATAATTGCCAGCGCTAAAAGCTGGTGGCAAAATCTCAAAAGTAGCCGCTCGTTTTTTAAAGACGATGATTTGTTTTTATCTCTAGACAACAAAGAATTAACTACTTCTAAAAATAGTAAAAAAGATGCTCGTTCCGCTTGGAATGGCAACGAACTCAAAGGAATGGAAAAAACTATTTTAATCGCCGTTAATTTAAAAGCAGGAAAACACATTATCAATTTAAGTCCCCACCGAACGCCCTTTCTCAAAAGTATTGTTATTTCCAAAGTGGAAGAAAACAAGATAACCTATATCCCAGTAAAAAATAATAATCCTGCTCAAAAAAGTGAAGGTCGTCCTTGGCTCAGTTATATTATTTTAGATTTGTTTATAACTAAATTATTTATTTCCGCTGAAGCAGACAAAAACGGTAGAGATGATGACGATATAAAGTTAATCATTAATGGTGAAATTCAAAAGAACGAAAATAAGTGTGCTCATCAAGATTGGTATTGGTGCGGAAAGATATTAAAAGGAAAAGAAAAAGCATTTTCTAGAGAAATTGATTCTCAGACAAAACAATATAATTTAGATTTGTATTCTGACGGAACACCTCGTTTGTCCAAACTAGAAATTAGTATAAAACAGGGAGAAACAAAAAGAATACCCACTGTTAATGACCCTCTTTGGACTGGAGATTTTAGAGATGATACAGACGAGATGCTGTTGGCGAGATTAATATTTGGTGAGGCAAATGGAGAACCTCGTGAAGCAAAAATTTGGGTAGCTTGGTCGGTAATTAATAGAACCAAGGCTAATTCTTGGTGGGAAAAAACAATCAAAGGAGCAATTTTACAAAAGGGACAATATGATCCAATTAAACCAAATAATCCAAATTTTGACAAAATAATTAATCCATCAAATTCTCAAAGTTGGCATGAATGTTATGAAATAGCTAATGATGTTATTTCTGGAAAAATAAGCAACCCAACAGAGGCAACTCATTTTATTGGTCTTGGGGCAGATAAAAAATTATTTGAAAAAAACATAATTCCAAAGGGTAAATTGTTAAAAAAAATCGGCAATACTTATTTTTATTGGAGCCCTAATTAAAAATATTTTTAAAATGAAGAAAATAATAAAAAAAATAATTAAAAAAACCATTATTTTATTAAGCGTAATCGCCGTTGTTGTTGTGGCTATATTTATTATTTCTTTTTATAAAAATCCTTTTGAGTCACTATATATTTATATCGGCGACGACAATTCGTCTGTCTGGGTGGAAGGAAATCCTTTTTGTTTTAGAAGGGAAATATCAGGAACCGAATCATATAAATTTGGTTTAGAATGGTCTCCAAACAAAAACCATGCGGCTTTTTATGACAACATCAAAGAAGCATCTGATTTGAGTAGGGAGTGGGCCTTAAAAATTTTTAACCCAAGAACATTCAGCGTTAGGACTATTTTTATTGGCGATTATCACACTAGTCATTATCGATGGCTTGATGATAACACAATTAGAGTTTATGTGAGTGCTGGATCTGGTGTTAGAATTTATCGAAATATAAATATTAATATAAAAAAACCATTTATCGCCGTTGAGCATTTAAAGCCGGAGTATTGGGTGACTCAAGCTTGGTATGAATATGATGATTAATTTTATTGCAGAGCAGGACTCGGCTCCGGTTGCTAAGTTTTTTACTCTCGCTACGCTCAGCAAAAAACAAGCACCCCGACCCGGCCTCCCCGCCCAGGGCGGGTCCGGCTTTCTCGTCCTTGGGATTT
>CAYIZF010000115.1:0-2000 GCA_964367825.1 uncultured Gammaproteobacteria bacterium
AACTTAATGACTGTATTAGTCAAATTAAAGATCGAATTTTAAACCAAAATCTAGGCTTTTGGTTTCGGGCCCATAATCTTCTCGAATTCGTCTTTTTCGATAGTCTCTTTTTCTAGAAGAATAGAGACAATCAGTTCTAAGCGTTCTCTCTCGTTATTAATAATAGTTTGGGCTTTCTTCTCTCCTTGCTTTATAAACCCGGCGATCTCCTCATCAATTTTCTCGGCAACTTTTTCACTATAATCACGCTGTTCGTGAATCTCTCTACCTAAGAAAATCATCTCTTCTTTCTCACCATAAGTTCGCGGGCCAAGGTTATCACTCATACCATAATCAGTCACCAAACTTCTAGCTAAAGCGGTTGCTCGACGTAAATCTGAGGTAGCGCCGGTAGTTACTTCACCAAAAATAGTTTTTTCCGCTAAATGACCAGCTAATAAAACAGCTAAGTCAGAAATAAATTCCGACTTCGGATGAAAATGTTTATCTTCGGAAGCGGCTTGTAAAGTATATCCGCCAGCCGAACCACGAGAAATAATCGAAACTTTATGAACCGGGTCAGTATCTGGCAAGAAATGAGAAACAAGTGCGTGGCCGGCCTCGTGATAAGCAGTAATCTTTTTTTCTTTCTCGGTTATCACGCGGCTTTTTCTTTCGGGACCAATCATTACCTTCTCGATTGCTTCAAATAAATTTTCATTAACGATTTCTTTTTTATTTTCACGAGCAGCTAAAATTGCGGCTTCATTTAAAATATTTGCTAAATCAGCACCGGAAAAACCGGCGGTTCTTTGGGCAATCTTTTTTAAATCAACATCTTTCGCTAATGGTTTTTTGCGCGCATGGACATTTAAAATATCTTCGCGATCTTGTAAGTCGGGTAAATCAATCATCACTCGTCTATCAAATCTTCCCGGGCGAAGTAAGGCTGGATCTAAAACATCCGGACGATTAGTCGCGGCGATAACAATCACATTTTGCGTCGGCTCAAAACCATCCATTTCCACTAAAATTTGGTTTAAAGTCTGTTCTCTCTCATCATGACTTCCTCCTAATCCTGAGCCACGACGACGACCGACAGCATCGATTTCATCAATAAATATTATACAAGGAGAATTCTTTTTCGCTTTTTCAAATAATGATCTGACACGAGAAGCACCAACACCAACAAACATCTCAACGAATTCCGAACCGGACATATGAAAGAAAGGGACTTGCGCTTCGCCGGAGACAGAACGAGCAAGTAACGTTTTCCCGGTTCCGGGAGCGCCTAATAATAAAACTCCGCGAGGAATTTTTGCTCCTAATTCATGAAATTTTTTCGGGAATCTTAAAAACTCAACTATTTCTTTTAATTCTTCTTTAGCCTCTTTAGCGCCGGCGACATCTTTAAAAGTCGTACGATTTTTTTCATCCGGCTTAACATCTTTTGCCGTTGATTGCCCAAAACTCATCGCCTTTGAATTCGCGCCGGCAACACCGCGCATCATAAAAAACAAGAAAATACCAACCAAAATAAATGGTAAAAGAAATGGTAAAATATTTACCAAAAAATAATCCCAGGCTGTTTCTTCTTTCACCGATATTTTTATGGCAGTCGATTTTGCCGGATCAACATTATAATTACTTAATAAAGTTGAAAGAGATTCATTTGATTCCTTTAGAATTTTTTCTTTAGAAGAATCCTTCAATGTCGTCATTATATCATTTCCACTAATAACTATTTCCGAAACCTGATCATTGTTTATTTGACTTATTAATGTTTCAATTCCGACAGTCTTCGGTTTAGCCGAACCATCAAAAAAATAACTAAAAACAGCACTTACCATCAGAAAAACAAGGAAGAAAACTAAAAAATTTTTTATTAACTTTTTCATTGTATTTAAAAGTAATTTTATATTTAATATCACTTAATCTGTTCATATTCTTTTCTAAGTTTTGCTTGTTCTAATTCCTTTTCAGCTTCCTCAATTGTTGAGTCTTTTTCCACAACATTTTTC
>CAYIZF010000116.1:0-1998 GCA_964367825.1 uncultured Gammaproteobacteria bacterium
CCTACCCGTTATTTATGGAGCGATACTCATCAATATATAAACGATTTGAAATATAATAAATGGTTTAAAAAAATCATTTCTTTATCTTTGAGTCGGATTCGGATGTGGGATAGATTAGCGGCCGATCGGGTAGACGCTTTTATCGCTAATTCAAAAACTGTTAAAAATAGAATCGAGAAATATTATCGTCGTGATTCAGTAGTTATTTATCCGCCGGTAGAAACAGAAAAATATTCTGTTCGTGATTTAAGCGCGCAAAAACCGACAGAAAAATATTTTTTGGCCGGTTGTCGGTTAGCTCGATATAAGCGAGTCGATTTAGTTGTTGAAGCTTTTAAAAATTTAGGGAATGATTATCGTTTAAAGATATTTGGTGATGGTGTTGATTTAAACAGATTAAAAGAGATTGCTGGAGAAGCGGAAAATATTGAATTTGTAGGTAGGGTGCCGGAGGATTATAAGGTTAAATTATTTGAAGACGCGCAAGCGTTTATTAATCCGCAGGAAGAAGATTTCGGTATTACCGTAGTTGAATCGATGGCGGCCGGTCGTCCGGTAATCGCTTATCGTTGCGGCGGAGCGACCGAAACAGTTATTGAAGGCAAAACGGGGATTTTCTTTAATGAACAAACCGCCGAATCGTTAATGGCTGCTATAAAAGAATTTAAGAATGAAAATTTTAAACCGCAAGAGATTAGAGATTATGCCAATCAGTTTTCCGTGGCTAATTTTAAGAGCCAGATAAGTGATTTTATCACGGCGCATTTGAAAAAATAAAAGAGCCTAGAAGAATTTTTATATTATGAAAATCGGAGTTGATGCCAGAGTTCTAATGGATAAATATTATAGCGGGGTGTCGCAGTACGCCGCTAATTTATTAAACGCTATTTTTGCGTTAGATTCTGATAATGAATATAAATTGTTTTATAATTCTTTTAAGAATCTTGATGAGCGTTTTAGACCTTGGAGTCGCGCTAATTCTCAAGTCATCGGCAGTCATGTTCCAAATAAGATTTTTAATTATTTGGGACAGAAGATTTTTTCTTATCCGAAAATAGATAAGAAGCTTGGTGGCGTGGATGTTTTTTGGTCTCCTCATTTTAATTTTACTAATTTAAAGAAGGAAACGAAAAGAATAATTACGGTTCATGATTTATCCTTTTTGCGTTATCCGGAATTTTTTAGTACGCGAAAGAATATTTGGCATAAGGCGCTTGGAGTTAAAAAGATTATTAAAGAGGCTGATGTGGTAATAGCTGTTTCCGAAAATACGAAGAATGATATTATTGAATTAGTCGGTGTTGCGCCGGAAAAAATAAGAGTTGTTTATTCGGGAAACAATATTGTTAAAAAAGATTTGTCCGAAAATGAAAAAAATATTTTTAATAAAGAAGTGGCGGAATTTTTAACTAAAAATAATTTAACCGGCCGTTTAGCTTTATATTTAGGGACAATTGAGCCAAGAAAAAATATTTCCGGATTAATTATCGCCTATAACGCATTAAGGGATAAGGATAAATTAGAAGGTATTAATAAATTTAGGGATTTAAAATTAGTTTTAGCTGGCGCTAGCGGTTGGAAAAATAAGCAGATTTATGCCGAATGGAAAAAATCTCCTTATAAAAATGATATCATATTTTTAGGTTATATTAGCAAAAAAGAAAAGGAATTTTTATATGCCTCGTCGGCAGTTTTTGTTTTTCCTTCGTATTATGAAGGTTTTGGTTTTCCGCCGCTTGAAGCGATGACCTATGGACTGCCGGTAATTTGTTCTAATATTTCCAGTTTGCCGGAAGTTGTTGCTGATGCCGCTTTAATAATTAATCCTTTTGAACCTAAAGAAATTTCTGAAGCTTTAGAAATTATTTTAAGTAATGAATTTTTACGCGAATCATTTATTAAAAAAGGATATGAACGCGCAAAAATATTTACTTGGGAAAAAACCGCGCAAGAATATTTAAAAATATTTAAAGAATTACATGATAAACAGTAAAAAAC
>CAYIZF010000117.1:0-1990 GCA_964367825.1 uncultured Gammaproteobacteria bacterium
AATTCTGTCGTTGGCCAAGCGCCACTCGAATTTAAATATGAGAAAGGAAATCGACGCGCTTACCAAGATATTAACGGAGATATTTATGCCGTTGATGATTCTTTAGCTAAAAAGTTTAATTCAAACGGAAAATTAATATCTTCCTTTAAACATCTTGATTACCAAGGTTTCGATATAACTGCGAGTGGAAATACTGATTACGTTTATTTTTCCAATGGTGTTGGAGTTGTTAAACTTGATAAGAATATGAAACTAGAAGATTATGCCTGGACTGGAAATATGGGCGGATATGCCGGATGGGCCATGGGTCTTAAAGTTGTTTTTAATCAAGGAGATAAAATTGTTATTTTTAATAATTCCAATATCTTAATCTTAAATGACAAACTTGATAAAATCGCTTCAATCACCGCTACTGCGGAAGCTGAAGTATATCCCTTAGAAAATTTATTCCTAAATCTTGATAAAAATATTGCTTCTTCCGGTTCTGATATTTTAGTATCTGGTGGTGGTTTTTTACCAGAAGAAACAGTCGGTGTTAGCTTTAATGGAAATTCTTTAACAACTACAAAAACCGATTACCGCGGCCGTTTCTCAGTTAAGATTAAAGTACCGAATATAGCTAATGGCGCCTACGATGTAAAAGCTAACGGAGATAATTCAAAACTAGGCTATAGTATCTCCTTCCAAGTAAAATAATTGAAAATATAAATTGCCTATAAAAAAACGACCCCCGATTTCTGGAGGTTGTTTTTTTTATTTTTTAAGAATTGTTTGATAGATATTTAGAACTTCCCTTAAATTATTTTCTTTGGTCAGATTAGCCACGCTTTGTTTTGCCTGTTCCTTGATTACTTGTATCGTTCGCGTATCAAGCGTATTTAATAATTTTATTTTAACACCCAAATCATTAGCGCTATAAGGATCAAACAAGAAACCGTTTTCCTTATCTTTAATTATTTCCGGAATACCACCAATATTGGCGGCAATGACTATTTTCCCTAAACTAAGAGCCTCTAGAAGGCTTAAAGGCATGTTTTCATACCAAATTGAAGGAATTATAACCGCTTTAGCTTTTAAGATTATCTGGCGCAATTCTGCGTCATCTTTAAATCCCAGAAAATCGGCTTGTACCCCATTTTTTTTAGCCGCTTCTTTTAGGCTTTCCTCTTCCGGGCCATTACCGGCAAATTTAAGTTTAGCGCCGGTTAAAGCGGCTGCTTCAATTAAAGTATTAAGTCCTTTTTCTTTTGATAAGCGTCCAAAGTATAAAAGATAGTCTTCTTCCAGCTCCGACTGATTAGCGTTTATATTTTTGTCTGTTTCCGAAAAAACCGGATTAATAATTACTTTAATCTTTTCGGCTGACCAACCAAATTCAACTATTTTCTTCTTCATGAAATCACTTGGAGCGATAAAAATGTCGATATTTTTTTTATATATCTTTAAAATCGAGTGATGAATAAACATTTCAAGCGAGGCAAGCAAGCTTTGCGTGAATGATCCTTTAAAACATTTTTTTTGCGCGCATTTACAATATTTTTTCGGCTTACATGCTTCACAAACTTTTCCACCCGCAAATAACTGATAGTTCGGACAAATTAATTTATAATCATGGAGATGCATTACAACCGGAATTCCTGCTTTTTTAGCCACACCTAAAATTGACGGGGATATTTGATGATAAATATTATGGAGATGGATTATATCCGGGCGAAAATCATTAATTAATTTTTTAAATTTTCTCTTTGCCTCTAAACTATAGATTATTCTTCCCGGCGCTTTTAATTTATCGCGCCATGAGCTGTTATTAAAATTAATTTGGGAAACAAAATATTTACTGAACTCACTAGGAAGATTGGCTGGATGAGCCATAGAAAAGATTATCACCTCATTCCCCGCCTTTCTTAAAGCATCCGTCAAATTTATAAAATATTTGTCGGCGCCACCTTGGGGATAATAAAATTTATTTACTTGAAGGATTCGCATATAC
>CAYIZF010000118.1:0-1989 GCA_964367825.1 uncultured Gammaproteobacteria bacterium
ATATAATTATTCTTTGGTTTATAAGTGGTTTAATTAGTTTAATTAATAAGTAATATATATGTCTTTAAAGAATTTTTTTAATCCGAAATCAGTTGCGGTTGTTGGCGCTTCAAATGATAAGGCGAAAATTGGCCGTCAGGTTCTTGATAATCTTATTGCCGGTGGCTTTAAGGGCAAGATATTTCCCATTAATTTAAAGGAAAAAAGGATTGCTGAATTAAATGCTTATGCTGGTTTAGAGATTTTGCCGAAAAAAGAATATTCGACTCTTTTGGTTGTGATTGCTATTCCAATGCCTTTTGTTTTAGCGGAAATAAAAAAGTGCGCTAAATTAGGGATTAAAAATATTGTTATTATTACCGCTGGATTTAAGGAAGCGGGCGGAGAAGGGAAATTAGCTGAAGAGGAGATTTCCATAATTGCCGCTAAGTATCATTTAAATATTCTTGGCCCTAATTGTTTAGGATTGATTAATACTTGGAGCAAATTAAATGCGAGTTTTGGTTCGGCTGATACGAATACCGGTAATATTGCGCTTTTATCTCAATCGGGCGCAATCGGTTCGGCGGCGCTTGATTGGTTAAAAGTTAAAGATTTTAATTTCGGTTATTTTATTAGTTTAGGTAATAAGGCGGTGCTTGATGAAAATCAGGTGATTGAATATTTAGCTTCTGATTCGCGTATTGATTTAATCGTTGCTTATCTCGAAGAAATAAAAGATGGCCAGAAATTTATGAGTTTAATTTCTCGTTTGGTTAAACGTAAGCCGGTAGCTATTCTAAAGGCTGGTCAAAGCGCTGCCGGTGGGCAGTTAGCCTTATCGCATACCGGTTCTTTAGCTGGTTCTAATGCGGCTATCGAAGCGGGCATAAAAAGATCTGGCGCTATTTGGTTGGAAAATTTAGAAGAACTTTTTAATTTATTGCTTATTTTTCGTAAGAAATCTTGTTGTGATAATCAAAGCCAAGAATTATATGTGATGACTAATGCCGGCGGCGTGGCGGTTTTAACGGTTGACGAAATTTCTCGTCAAAATGTTCCTTTTGGCCGAAGCTGGGATCTTTTAGGCGATGCTAATGGAGCAAAATATGAAGAGGGTTTAAAAGTGATGTTGTCGGATAAAAAAATTAATAACCTTCTTGTTCTTCTTACTCCCCAAACTTCAACTGAACCCTTAAAAACAGCCGAAGCTATAATTAAAATGGCTAAAAAATATCCGCATAAATTAATTATGACCAGTTTTGTCGGCGGCGAGGCGGTGGCTGCGGCGCGTGATCTTTTAGAAAAAAATAATATTCCAACTTTTGAATATCCGGAAGAAGCCGTTCGTAGTTTTAAGAAATTAGTTAATTATAAAAAAAGTTTAAAAACTGTCAGACCGTATAAGATGTTAAAAACAAAAGTGAAAAAACCGATTGTCGATATGGATTATTTGAAATCGATGGCTGTTTTGCGCGAGTATAATATTCCGACGGTGAAAACGGTTAAATATGACTCTATTAAAGCAAAATCATATAAATATCCGGTAGTTTTAAAACTTGTTGGACCGGATTTTTTGCATAAATCGGATAAGAACGCGGTTATCGTTAATATAAAAGACGAAGCCACTCTTAAAAAGACGGTCGCGCTTCTTGAAAAACAAAATAAAAAAGTTTTAACTGATAAACGAAATTATTTTATCGTTCAAGAACAGGCCAGTCATTTTCAGGAAATAATTATGGGCTTTAAAAGGGATGCTTCTTTTGGTCCGTTGATGATGATTGGTTTAGGTGGAATATATACAGAGGTTTTTAAAGAAGTAAAATTAGCGATTAGTGATTTAGATTTAAAGAGCGCTCTGGACAAGATTGCCGAATTAAAAATTTATCCGATTTTAAATGGTGCGCGCGGGCAGAAGAAATATGATATAAAAAGTTTGGCTAAAATTTTTGTTAATTTATCCCGCTTGGCGAATGAACATCCGGAGATTAAAGAGTTTGATATTAATCC
>CAYIZF010000119.1:0-1989 GCA_964367825.1 uncultured Gammaproteobacteria bacterium
ATTAATATCGAACTAATGAATAAGGCAGCTAAAACTATAAGACCGATATATTTACCGTAGGCTTCTTTTTTTATTTTTAAACTTTGCCAAAAAACTAAAAACAAAGCTACACCGGAAAATATTTGTCCTTGAATAAAGACACGCGGCCAACCGGAAAGAGTCGGAGTCATTTCTCCAACCAAAGTTTTTCTAAGCCAAGTATATATTTCCGGAGAAAAACTTAAGCTATGAGTAAAGACATAAATTAAAAACAATGTTTTTAAACTTAAAAAAATCGCCCCAGCAAAAAAAACGGTCTTTAAATTAGTTAAAACATTTTTATTTTCTTCTACTTTATTTTCTCCCACTGATTCATCACGACTATAAACCACTATGGCCGGAAAAAGTAAAAGACAATATAACCAAGAATTAAAATCGTTAAAAATAAGATTAAGAGAGTGTCCGCGTAAAAAAGCGTTAATTAAACCAACAGCAACAAAAAAGGCTAACAAAACAAAATATTCTAAGATGGAAAAATTTTTTATTCTTTTTAAATATGAACTTTCTTTCCCTTCTTTTATTACCCGCCAAATAAAACGAATAATAAAAACTACCATCACAATTCCCCAAAGAGACATTCGAATAGGCAGATTATAACCGCCAAGCGGAAAAACAAACATGTGCCCCATTGAACCGATTAAAAGTTCCGCTAAAACCATTAAAAGACCAAGCTCTAAACGATAAAGACTTAAACCTAAACAAATCAAAGTTAAAGCAATAAAAATTATTTTATTCAAACCGAGAGATATCAAAGACGAATAAGATAAAATATCAATAGCGATAAAAGCAGCTAAAAGAAAAAACAAATTGCGGACATTTTTTGATTTAAACATAATTAATTATTTATTTTAATTGTGTCACCGGCGACTATATTATTTTTTTGGCAAAAACCGCCCGGCAATTCTAAAACATAATTGGCAATATCTGAGCTCGCATAATCATTGCTCGGATTAGCGCCTTCTGGCGGTAAATCGGAAGCGATATTAATAATTTTATTATCATCAATAAAAACAATATCTAAAGAAAATTTCATATTGCGCATAACAAATGTTCTTTTCTGTTTATCCGGAAAAACAAACAACATCCCGCAATCGGCGCATAAACTTTCCCGATTACTTAACCCCCGATATAAATCTATTGGTTTAGAAACAACTTCGCTAACAATATTTTTCCCTTTCATTTCAATATTTTTATATTCAATTTTATTTGTGTCTAATTCAATGATGCCGACAATTTTAGTTAAAAATAATAAAAAAATTACCACTAAAATTAAGGCTGCCAATATCAAATACTTTTTTTTAAACTTATTCCAAGCCATGTTTATTTTTTATTACTTTCATCGCTTCTTTATATTTTTTAACTGCCGGTAAAAATGGAAAAAGTTTATAAGCAAACGACGGCAACCAAGAACTAATCATTCCGCCCGGAGCAATTGTAAATAAAACTTGAGGGATAAAAACACCTATTTTTCCCGCTTCAAGCATAGTTAACCATAAATCCCAATCTTGAAATTTTTTTATACTTTCATCCCAACCGATCGCCGGATAATCCACTCTCTTAATAAGCGACATGGTATGAATATATGGCTGGTGTTTTAATTTTTCCGGATCAAAATCAAACAATTTAAACATCTTTTTTCCCCACAAGAAAGAGGAATAGGCATAGCTAGCGCTTGGATTGCTGTTTAAATAAGCAATCATATATTCCAAGGCTTGCGGATTTAAAACGGCATCAGCATCGCAAAATAATAAATATTCACCTTTTGACTCCTTAAAGCCGCGATTGCGAGCGGCCGGCGCTCCCTGATTAGATTGATTTAAAAATAAATAATGATTATTAGTTTCTAACTTTTTAAGATATTCAGCGCAAACAGCTTCAATATTATCCTTAGAACCATCATTAACGATTATAACTTCAAAATCTTGATAGCTTTGTTTATTAATACTATCC
>CAYIZF010000120.1:0-1969 GCA_964367825.1 uncultured Gammaproteobacteria bacterium
AAACTTTTAATTTCTTCCGTTTTTCGAATTTTATAACGTTTGATCAGATCTTTATTTAAAACATCATCAAAATAAGTCAAAATAATTTTTTCTTTTTCATCGGCAAATACAACCAGCGGGAAAGAACCTGATTCCATAAATTCCTTGAACAATATTTTAACTTTTAATTCTTGATTAAATAAATTTTGGTAATTATTTATTTCCAGATTTTTAAATTTCAAAAACTCTACAAATGACAAGGGCGAAACGGTAATATCCAAATGCCTCCCGGTTAGGATTGTCGCCAGTTCACCCCCTAGCAGATTAGAGTTTGATCCGGAAATTGTGATATTGGCTTTACCTAACTCTTGAGCAGTTCTAACCCATTTTTCCCATCGGGGTATTTCCTGTATTTCATCAAGAAAAACATATATCTTTCCTTGTGGGTTTTTATACTCAAGATAAACATCAAATATCTGCTGCAGAAGTTTTGTGCTCAAACCGGTAAATCTTTGGTCTTCAAAATTTACAATCAAAATGTTATCGGAGCTTATGCCTTTTTCAATAAGATATTTAGCCAATTGACGCATAATGTATGATTTACCGCTTCGTCTGGCTCCAATTATAACCTTAACCTGCTCGCTAGGAATCAATCCCTCAAGCACATTTAAATAAAAATCCCGATTAATTCCAATATTTTGCTTATTATCCCATAAATTCCAGTCTTCTAGGATTTTTATCAACTCATTTTTCTCCATTTTATTCACTATATTTGTCATATGTTATGAAATATTGATATTTTGTAACATATACATTATATATCACTCGAAATAATTTATCAAGACCATTTAAGACTCCTATCGGGTAAATACGCAATTAACGGGCAATCCCATTTTACCCTTCAATTAGCCACTGCCAGACCGGCTTAATCTTTATTTTAAAGCCCTCTAAATTTAATTCCCCACTTTCCGAGGCAGTTAAAATTATTCCCTCCTTTAATTTATGTTCGCGCATTGCCGCTATTAATCCACTGACTTCTCTTTCCCGATTATTGGCATCAAGCCGAAGAGTAACTTGGATTGCCGCGGTAATTTGTCTCCCCTCTCTGAGTAAGAAATCGCATTCCTGTTTATTCTCTTTATCGCGATAATAATATATTTCTCGGCCACGTCTTTTTAATTCAAGAAAAACCACATTCTCTAAAATCCGCCCATCATTTTCCGAAAAGGAAAAAGAAACCTCTTTGATCATTCCCATATCAATCCCATAAATCTTGCGATCGTTAACAATCTGCTTTCTAATCGAATAATCATAGCGCGAAACAGAAAAAATCAGATAGGCCTCTTCGAGGAAATCAATATAATTTTTAACGCTAGCCGCGCTTTTAAATCCCAGTATTTTCTTTAAATTATGGAAGCTCACTGGCGAACCGACATTTGAGATAAGATAAAGAACTAATTCACGAAAAGATTTCGTTTCTCTAATTTTAAAACGAACAAGCAGGTCTTTAATAAGCACATCTTGATAGAGCTGACGAAGCTCATTTTTATCACGACTGATTACCACTTCCGGAAATCCGCCGAATTCCAAATACAAATTAAATTGTCTTTTTATTTTTGCCCGCTCCGCCGTCGTTAAATATTTTTCCGAATTAACTTTTGCGTAGCTTAACCATTCTTTAAAACTAAACGGATAAAGTTCTGTTTTAACATGTCTTCCCGTTAAGGTTGTCCCCAGTTCGCGGCTTAAAAGATTAGCGCTGCTCCCGGTTAAAAAAACTTTGTAGCCTTCTTTAAATAAACGCCCGACAAATTTTTCCCAACCAATAACATATTGAATTTCATCAAAAAAAACCGTTTTCCTTTCACCGTATAACTCAAGAAAAGTTTCCCATAAATAATTAAAATCAACGTTTTTAAAATCAAGCAAACGTTCGTCTTCAAAATTAAAATAATAAAAAGCGTCACTGCTTTCGGCTATTTGCTTCAAC
>CAYIZF010000121.1:0-1968 GCA_964367825.1 uncultured Gammaproteobacteria bacterium
CCCAACCAAGCCTAGAGGCTTTAACTGTTATTGCTTATCGCGGACCGATTGGTAAATTAGAACTGGAAAAAATTAGAGGCGTTAATTGCAGTTTAATTATCCGTAATCTTTTACTTCGCGGTTTAATTGAGGAAAAATATAATAAAGTTAAGGATGAAAATTATTATACGGTGACGCATGATTTTATTCGTTTCTTAGGTTTGAGTGATATTAGCGAACTTCCGGAATATACTAAATTAAGAGCCGCGGAAGAATCTATTGCTAGTGAAATTGCGCTGGAAGAAAAAAATGTTGATGAAAATTAATCAGATAACTGCATGTGGCATTTGTTTTTAAAAATAATTTTAGTTTTAATATTGTCGCGAGATAATTCCGGTATTTTAATGGATGATAGTATAAAAATTGTTAAACGGAATTTAGATGCTCCGGAAATTAATCTTCCGGCTGAAAAAGCGGTAGTGTTGGCCGGTGATGACCGAATATCTTTTTTTGATAAACGGGCGGATGAGGTTCAACCGATCGCCAGTATCACTAAATTAATGACCGCTTTAGTATTTTTGGAAAATAACCCCGGCTGGGAAACGACCTATATGATTGGTCGTGATGATCTGATTGAGGGCGGAAAGTTAAATCTTTTTCGCGGTGAAGAAATAAAACTAAAAGATATTTTTAAAACCAGTTTGATTGCTTCTGATAATGGCGCAACAATAGCTTTGGTTCATGCGAGCGGTTTAAGTGAAGAGGAATTCGTTAAAAAAATGAATGAGAAAGCGTTAGCGCTCGGATTAACCAATACTAATTTTAGGGATCCGATTGGCTTAAGCGATGATAATGTTTCAACTGCCAGGGAAGTCGCTTTATTAGCGAAAGAAGCTTTGGTAAGACCGGAAATAATTGAAGCAACTGAAAGTAAAGATTATCAATTTACAACTTTGGATGGACGCGAAAAAATGATTGAATCAACCGACTATTTGCTTTTTGATTCGGAAGATAATCAGTTTCAAGTACTCGGCGGGAAAACTGGATATACTGATAAGGCCGGGTATTGCTATGTTGGCCGGTTTGAAGATTTAAGCGGTCGGGAAATAATCTCTGTAGTTTTAAATAGCGCAGGGAAGAATGATCGTTTTCGAGAAAGTAAAAGTTTAGTTAAATGGGTTTTTGATAATTACACCTGGGAATCTAATTAATTTTAATAGCTCAGCAAATTTAGTTATTCTATGTCCGAAACCATGTTTAAAATCAGTAAATTATATTTTAAATTCCGTAATTATTTTTCTTGCCGGTTTCCACGTTTATATTATATTTGCGATAAATATAAGATTCTAGTGAAATGTACTTTTTCTGGAGTGACTGTCGCATTTGTTGAACTCGTGGTTCTTTTTATTTGTTATCGTCTTTTGTCTTGGCAATTAGTCGTTTCCACCAGTATCGCTTTTATCTGTTCTTTTTTGCTTAGTTTTTCTTTGCAAAAATTTTGGACTTTTCGTAATTTTAGTCAGAAAAGAGCTGCGCGCCAATTAATCATGTATTTCTTTAACGCTTTTATCGGTTTAAATTTAAACGGATTTTTTATGCATAAGCTGGTTAATCAATATCATATTTGGTATTTATTGGCTCAGGTAATTGTTATCCTTGCTATTGGCGTTTATAATTTTACTATTTATAATTTAGTAATATTTAGAAAAGAAAAAAAAGAAAAAAATGAAATTAATTATAAACAAAAAACGGTTGGGGGAGAATCCGGAAACTTGGCTTAGACGAGCCGGCTACGGACTGATTCCGGAAAGAGAAGATGGACAAATAAGTTTTGCTCGCCGTTTTACCCGTGATTTTTATCCCCGTTTCCATATCTATTTTCTTGAACAAAGATCGGCAAATGGTGAAGACTATGTTGCTTTTAATCTCCACCTAGATCAGAAGCGTCCCGGTTATGCCGGACAAGCGCGTCATAACGCCGAATATGAT
>CAYIZF010000122.1:0-1961 GCA_964367825.1 uncultured Gammaproteobacteria bacterium
TGCTTGGAGCCCGGATGATATTGAGCGCGGTTTAGGAGATTTAATTAGAAGTGTTCGATCACTAAACGATCCAAAAACAAAAAAGAAAAAATTAGAAGCGGAAAATTATAATTTAAAAATACAAAAGATGATTTGGGAAAGCCATTGGAAAAAACATTGGCGAAAAACTATATGAACAAAATTTTGCCGTTGTTCGATGAGAAGTTTGCGCTCGGTTATCTAAGAAAAAAACTTTTGCCGTTGTATCCGACTTTTGTCGATATTAAGCGTGTTAAGATTAAACCATATAAGAAAATGGTTTGGGAAACAACTTATCATGTCGTTGTTGGTTTTGAAATTTACTTTTTGACACCGGAAGGAACTGAAGTAAAAATTCCGATTGTCTGTTCCGCTCATAGCGACGAGCCGCGCGATAATGTTTATGTCGCTTTAAAGTATCTTCGGAAAAAAGAATTTAACAGTGATGAAATTGATTTACCGCGCCCGCTTTTTTACTCTAAAAATTTTAATGGCACTTTTTATCGAGCAATCCAAGGAGAAAATCTGTTTTATTATATAAAGAATAAAGAAATTTCTTCGGTGGAAAAAATTATTGCGGCTTCCGCCAAACTCTTTGCTCGGCTCCATTCTTTACCAAGCGACCCTGAGGCTAATTTTAACCCCACGAACGCGAGAATTAAAACAGTTATTCCGGGAGTGGAAACTATTTTTCAAGAAATGACCGCTCGTTATGGCGATAAATATACGCCGACTTTAAAAAAAATTTACGGGCATTTTATTTCTCAAGAAGAAAAATTTTTTGCGTCTGGCGCGCCATTAAAATTAATTCATGGAGACGCTCATCCGGAAAATATTATTAAGACAGGGGAGGACCGCATAGGCATTATAGACTTTACTGACTTATGCCTTAGTGATTTCGCCCGTGATTTAGGGACTTTTATTCAGCAATTAGAATATAAGATAATAATAAAAATCGGCGATAAGGATTTGGCCGAGAGAATGAAAAAATTATTTTTAGATAATTATTTGATTGCCGCCGGATTAATTCTCGATAAAGATTTACAAGATAGAATAAATACTTATTATAATTGGACTGCTATCCGTACCGCGACTTATTGGTTCTTGAGATTTGAACCCAATGAGGAAAAAGGCGGACAATTATTAGAAATGGTAAAAAATAATTTAAAATTATAATGCGAAAAATAAAAATTGCCCATCTCCATGTTTGGGACAAAAAAAATAAAGGTGATTTGGCGATTGTTTTAGCCGTACAAGAGTTATTAAAAACTAATTTTTCCGGATGCCAGATTATTGATTTTCCGGTTTCTCTTCTTAAAGACGGAAAACCGTCTGATATAAATAAAATTAATCAAGCAGATTTTGTTATCATTGGCGGTGGCGGAATATTCTATTCATATTTTCTTCCTTATAACAAAGAATTCATAAAAGCGATTGATAAACCAATTATTATTTTTGGTGCTGGTTATATAAAAGAAGTTGATGCGCCGGAATTAAAGAAGGAGGCTGTAAAGAGTGTTGCTTTTTTAGCTCGTCAGGCAAAATTAGTCGGAGTAAGGGATAATAATACAAAAAAGTTTTTAGTTAAAAATGGAGTCCCGGCCAGTAAAGTGCAAGTTGTAGGTGATCCGGCGGCTTTGCTTGAAGAGAAAAAGCCAACCGCCGCAAAGTTAAAATCTTTAAAATTAGATAATCAAAAAAATAATTTATCTAAGAAAAAAATACCATTTAGAATTGGATTAAATCTTAATTATTCTGGTTGGCTTGGTTTTGGGAAATGGCACGATGATATTTTAAATGCTTATCGCGAGGTGGCGGAATATTTTCAAAAAGAATATGGCGGTCGAGATGGGCAGGGAGTCGAAATATATTATTTAAAGCATCATCCCGGGGAAGATAATATTTATCCTGAACTTAAAATAAAAAACTTAAAGATAGTTGAT
>CAYIZF010000123.1:0-1940 GCA_964367825.1 uncultured Gammaproteobacteria bacterium
GTTTAGTGATCGAACACTTCTAATTAAATCTCCTAAACCGCGCTCAATATCATCTGGGCTCCAAGCATACGGACCAAATATTTTAGAAAAGTCATGCGCGCTCGCCCACCAAAAAGTGCAACTAGCTAAACCGCGATTTAAATGCCAGCGATACCAATAGTAATTTTTATCTTTTTTATATTTGTCTTCAAGCGATAAAGCTAAATCAGCTAATTTCCAGAGATTAGTTTGAATTTTATTTTTTTTATCCTGCCAAAGATTATAAGCTTTTCCCGCTCTAACATCTACCGGACTCGATTCCCAAGAGGATGGCCAAATTTTTATCTTTACAGATTTTTTAGTGCTAATTTTTTTTAACCAAGCGGAAATGGTTACCATTTCTAATTCTTTCGCTTTAACAATTTTCTCCATTTCACCGGTCGGATCTTCATGACGCAAACCATAAAGCTCGGCGTCAGTCGCTGTAATAATAATTTGATTTTTATCTTCCTTCTTTTCTTTTAAAAGCGAAAATAATTTATCCGGCGGATAAGCACTTGATTTATCGCGTTCGCGAAAAATAACTTTTAATCCGCTAGCCTCATCAATATAGGGACATTTATTATCCGGATGTTTATCCGTTCCGCCACTAAAGGCTATTTCATCAAGAATAATCCATTGATATCCCAGACGTTTAATTATTTTTGCAACAGCCGGAGAATAGGCCATTTCCGGTAAGAAAAAGCCATTCGGCTTAAAATTTTTACCAAATATTCTTTTCAAAACTTTTTCATTAGTTTTAATTTGGCGAACGACTTCTCTTTCCGGTAAAAGAGGTAAAAAACCGTGATAACAAGCCGATCCGGTTACTTCAATTCTTCCTTTTTTAACTAAAAACTGCAGACGTTCGATAAAAGATTTTTCACCGGCATCCTCTAAACGTTCTAATAAACAGCCACTTATATTAATTGTCATCTTTAAATTAGGATGTTCTTCAAATAACCGCAAAAGACGCCAGTAGCTTTTATCAAGCGCTTTGCGGATATTATAAAACTCGATATTGGCCGGCTGATAAAAATGTAAAAAATTTATCCAAATCATAATTTAATCTCTAATAACCTTTTTATATAACTCAATATATTTTTTGGCCGGAATCTCCCAGCTAGTCGACTGTTTCATCGCTCTCTTCACTAAACTGGTCCAAGCTTTCTTATGTTTATAATTTTCTAAAGCGCGAATAACAGTCGCATAAAATAAATTCGCATCCTCAGATTTAAACGTAAAACCGGTTCCCTTGCCAGTGGTCGGATTAAAATTTTCCACCGTATCATATAGACCGCCAATTTCCCGAACGACCGGGATACAGCCATAACGCATAGCGATTAATTGATTTATTCCGCAAGGTTCATGATTAGATGGAAGCAAAAATAAATCAGAGGCCGCATAAAGCAGATTCTCCATCTTTTGGTTGAAAGGCAGCCAAACTAATTTCTTACCATGCTTTCTTTGTAATTTTTTTATCGGCTTAATATATTCCTTGTTTCCATCACCCATAAAAACTAACTGAATATCCAATTCTAGAAACAAATCAATAACTTTTAAAATAAGGTTGAATCCTTTTTGAAACGTCACGCGTGAAGTCGTGCATAAAATTGGAATAGTCTTGTCGACCGGGAGACCGATTTTTTTCTGAAGATATTTTTTATTATCCTCTTTCAAAATTATTTTTTTAGATGAATAGCATCGAAATAAATCTTTATCTTTTTCCGGATTATACGTATTATAATCAATCCCGTTTATTATTCCGAATAAACGATCAGCTCGATTTTTTAACACCCGCTGTAAATCCTGACCAAATTTTTTAGTCATTATTTCTTCACGATATTTTTCACTGACCGTATTAATCATATCAGCCGAACGAATCGCGCGTTTGGCAAAATTTATATCTTCTAACCGTGGAT
>CAYIZF010000124.1:0-1928 GCA_964367825.1 uncultured Gammaproteobacteria bacterium
AATCATATCAGCCGAACGAATAGCACGTTTGGCAAAATTTATATCTTCTAAACGAGAATCATCAAGATGCGGTATCCGACCGCGGCCATAATCTTTTCTCTCCGGCGGAATCTCCCACCAATTGTGACCGAATTGAAAAATTAAATTATGAATAGTAAATATCGTCTTGGTTTCCTTAAGAGTTTTTGAATAACGAAAATCCGTTTTTAAATAATAAGGTATTAATCCTGTTTGCCAATCATGGCAATGAATAATATCGGCAGAAAATTTTAAAAGTGATAATAATTTTAAAGCCGCAATATCAAAAACTAAAAAACGGGCGTTTTCTTTTGAAGAGCCGTAAATGTTTTTATGCTTAGAGAAAAAATGTTTATTTTCAACAAAATAAACCGGTAAGCCTTCCATTAAATACCCTTTCCAATAATTAACTTTTATTTTTTCTTGAGAATTCAGGCGCAATTCTATATCTTTAAAAATCAATTTCAATTTATATTCAGTCTTATTTATTACTTGCCCATAAAGAGGCGTAATTAAAATAACGTCATGCCCTAAACGTTTAAGCGCTTTCGGCAAACTGCGAGTAACGTCACCTAAACCACCCGTTTTAGAAAACGGGGCGACTTCCGAGGAGACGTGGACGATTTTTAATTTTTTTAACGCTACTTTTTTAGGCATAGGTTAGAATTTAAACCACAAATAGCCAGTGCTAACGCATCAGCCGCGTCATCCGGTTGAGGTATTTTATCTAAATTAAGAATCAATTTAACCATTTTTTGCACCTGCATTTTCGAAGCTTTACCATAAGAAGAGACAGCTGATTTTGCTTGGGAAGGAGTATATTCAACAATTTTTAAACCATTTTCTTTAAACGTCAAAAGAGCAACACCACGCGCTTGTCCGACAATAAGGGCAGTACGAACATTTTTATTAAAAAATAGTTGCTCGATAGAAACCAAATCCGGTTTATATTTTTTTATTATTTTATCCAATTCAATATGAAGAATTTCTAAACGATCAATTAAATTAAGTTTTTTATCTGTTTTAATCGAACCATAAGACAAGCAAGTCAAACGACTTCCTTCTGATTTTATTATGCCATAGCCTGTATCGGCGATCCCCGGATCAACCCCTAAGATTATCTTGGCCATTACCATAACAAACGGCGATTATAATAAATTAGTATAATAGTCATTAACATCTTCATTATCATCCAATTCTTCCATAAACTTATCCATTTTCAGTTTTTCTTCTTCAGACACGGAAACTTTATCCTTAGCGACATACTCAATTTCCGCCGATTCGATTTCTAGCCCTTTGCCTTCTAAAAAATCATTTACTGCCTGTAAATCTTTTATCTCGGTGCAAATAGTAATTCCTTCTTCTTCTTTTTTAAAATCAAGAATGTTTTGATCAATTAACTCTAGCTCTAAATCTTCGTGACCGATTTTTTTCTCAGCTAACTGTTCAATAGCAATTCGGATAACTCCTAATTGGGAAAAATTCCATAAAACCGCTCCAAAAGCACCACCATTTTTAGTAAATAAATGGCGGACGGTTGAACCACTACGATTTTTATTATCAGTTAAGCATTTAACAACAACCTGTACTCCTCCAGGCAATATACCTTCATAAAAAAGTTCCTCAACCACCGCTCCGCCCAATTCTCCAGTACCCTTTTTTATTGCTCTTTCTATATTGTCTTTAGGCATACTAACATCGCGAGCACGATCAATAGCCGCTCGAAGCGAAGGATTAGCATTAGGATCGCCGCCTTTACGAGCGGCAATCGTTATAATATTGGCAAATTTTGTAAAAATAGCGCCGCGTTTAGCGTCGACCAATTCTTTTTGGCGATGAGTTGTCGCCCACTTTGAATGTCCAGACATAAATTAAATTCTTTAATTATCATCTCTATTATACCGTCATCC
>CAYIZF010000125.1:0-1910 GCA_964367825.1 uncultured Gammaproteobacteria bacterium
AATCTATTTAGTATTTTTGGTGATGCGAATGAAAAGATAATTAAGGCCATGAAACCAACGCTTGAGCAGATAGCGGGTTTTGAACCGGAACTAAAAGAATTAGATGAAGCCGGCTTAAAAGCTAAGTCCTCCTTTTTTAAAGAACGTCTCGCTGGTGGCGAAACGCTTGATGATATTTTGCCTGAAGCTTATGCGACAATGCGCGAAGCGGCTCGTCGAATTTTAAATCAGCGTCATTTTGACGTCCAGATGATTGGCGGTATTGTTTTACATCGCGGACAGATTGCGGAAATGAAAACTGGTGAAGGTAAAACTTTGGTCGCGACTTTGCCTCTATATTTAAATGCGCTTGAAGGGAAAGGCGTTCACTTAATTACGGTTAATGATTATTTGGCTCGTTTAGGCGCCGGTTGGATGGCGCCGGTCTTTTATGCTTTAGGACTTAGCACTGGTGTTATTATCCACGAGAATGCTTTTGTCTATGATCCGGAATATACCGATGAAAGCCAATATGACGATCGCTTAAAACATTTTAAGCGTATTCCTCGTCGTGAAGCTTATGCTTGTGATATTACCTATGGCACGAATAATGAATTCGGTTTTGATTATTTGCGCGATAATATGGTTTATAGCCTTAACCAAACCGTTCAGCGCCCGCTTAATTATGCGATTGTTGATGAAATCGATTCTATTTTAATCGATGAAGCGCGTACTCCTTTAATTATTTCTGCGCCAGCCGAAGAATCGACTGATAAATATGTAAAATATGCTCAGTTAGTTAGAAACTTATTAGAAAATGAAGATTATAATGTTGATGAGAAAATGCGCGCCGCGACTTTAACCGAAAACGGTATTGCTAAAGTGGAGAAGATGTTAGGCATGGGCAATATTTATGTTGAAGGTAGCGTTAATGAAGTTCATCATCTCGAAGAAGCTTTAAAGGCTAATGTTTTATTTAAAAAAGATAAAGATTACGTTGTTAAAGACGGTGAAATTATTATCGTCGACGAATTTACCGGACGTTTAATGCCGGGTCGTCGTTATAGTGAGGGTTTACATCAGGCAATCGAAGCGAAAGAGGGTGTGAAAGTTCAAAAAGAATCTCAGACAATGGCGACGATTACTTTCCAAAATTTATTCCGTTTGTATAAAAAATTATCCGGTATGACCGGTACGGCGGCGACGGAAGCGGAAGAATTCCATAAGATTTATAATCTGGACACGATTGTTATTCCGACCAACAAACCAAATATCAGACAAGACCAAAATGATTTAATTTATCGCACGGAAGAAGATAAATTTAAAGCAGTTATTCGTGATGTTAAAGAACGTAATGCTAAAGGTCAACCGGTTTTAATCGGTACTATTTCGATTGAAAAGAATGAAGTTTTTGCCGAGATGATGGAACGTGAAGGACTTCGTC
Source organism: uncultured Gammaproteobacteria bacterium (assembly GCA_964367825.1). Lineage (GTDB taxonomy): Bacteria > Patescibacteriota > Patescibacteriia > Patescibacteriales > UBA12465 > UBA12465. The sequence continues at coordinate 1,424 of CAYIZF010000125.1, forward strand.
CGCAGATGTTAAATGCTAAGAACCATCAACGGGAAGCGGAAATTATCGCCCAAGCCGGACGTAAAGGAGCAATTACTTTAGCGACTAATATGGCTGGACGTGGCGTTGATATTATTTTAGGTGGTAATCCGCCGCTTGAAAATGAGCAAGCCGAAGTTCGCGCTTTAGGTGGACTTCATGTTGTTGGTACTGAACGCCATGAATCACGCCGTATTGATAATCAGTTAAGAGGACGCGCTGGACGCCAAGGCGATCCCGGTTCTTCCCAGTTTTATGTTTCAACTGAAGACGATTTAATGCGTATTTTCGGCGGCGATCGGATGAAAAATTTAATGACGACTTTAAAAGTCCCGGCTGATATGCCGATTGAAAATAAGATGATTTCGAAATCAATTGAATCCGCGCAAAAGAAAGTCGAAGGAAATAATTTTGATACCAGAAAACATTTAGTCGAATATGATGATGTTATTAATAATCATCGTATGGC
>CAYIZF010000126.1:0-1879 GCA_964367825.1 uncultured Gammaproteobacteria bacterium
TACTTTAATGGTTCCCTCATTATCAGTTCTTTTTAAATTTATTTTTAAGTTTTTTACTCTTTTTAGAACGTCTTCGTGCGGATGTCCGAAACGATTATCGACACCAACGGAAATAACAAAAAGTTTCGGGTTAACGGCTTTTAAAAAAGCCTCACTGTTAGCCGTCTTAGAGCCATGATGAGAAGCTTTCATAATTTCAGCCGACCAATCATTCCCGGTTTCAAGCAAAACTTTTTCAACCGCAAAATTATTATCGCCACTAAAAATAGCTCTAAGCCCATCACAATCTAATCGAGAGACAATCGAATTATTATCATCATTTTTTACTTTTAAAGATATTGGATTTAATAAATACAGAGAGCAAGAAGATGAATAATTCATATTTGCTTCATTTCTAAGATTAATAAGATGGACATTCCTTTCTTCGGCTGTTTTTAATAACATAGTTAAAAGTTCCGTTTTGCCTTCGTCGCCCACATATATAATAGCGCCAACTTTATAACGACGAATAACTTCCAACAAACCAATAATATGATCATCATGGGGATGGCTTAAAATAATTAAGTCTATTTTTCTTTTAAAAAAAGACAAATTTTCCCCTAAACGCTTTAAAACAATATTGTCCGGGCCACCATCTATTAATATTACTTTCCCGCCAGTTATTTTTATTAAAGACGCGTCACCCTGTCCGACATCTAAAAAATCAATTTCAGTTATTTTTTGGCTAAAATTAAAAAATATTATCAATGTAAATAATAAGCAAAAAACCAGGATTATAGTTAATAAAATAACTTTTTTTCTCTTCTTTAACATATTTGTTTAATATTAGCTAATAAAAACTCGGGATATTATTGCCCTCATTATATAATAAAGAGGATGAAGAAAATCTAAAGAAACAAAATTCAAATATTGACATTTTCATTAAAAGGTTTTAGTATAATTTAATCATCCTTTAACAATTAAATAACCTAAAGTAGAGCAGAATGGAAAAAATTATTGATTTAAAAGATTTTAGTGAATTTAAAGAATTATGCACGTCCAACAAGATTGCCGCCCTCATAATTTTAGAGGAATTGGTTAATCTTGATTCGCCGACAGCAAACGCAACATTAATAGTGTTGGCGGAAAAAATTGGTGAGGAAATCAGAGAGTTAAAAACTCTCGACAAAAAATTTAAAAGTGCAAAAATTTGCACCACTGATTCTGTAACGAAAACGATCGCTGAATTTAACGATGTAATTGTTCGCTTTCCATACAGGCCAAAAAAGATGGATGAAAAATTTATGATTCAATTTTCTCCCGATAAAGAGAAAATAGAAATCGTGGCGATATCCAGCCATTATTTTTCTCATCCATTTTTAAAAAGACTGGAGAATGGATATCTAACTACAGCAGTAGCTGTAAATTTCTTTAACGTGCCAGAAGAAAAGCGCGGAAAAACAATTACTGGGAAGGTGATTATAAAACTTAAAAAAAATTTAATGAACAAAATAACCGAACTGGTTATCGACGTATATTACACGCCGATGAGCAAACGACCGACAAAAAAGTTGGTTATCGGTTGTGAACTGTCTACGACAGAAATAAAAAAGGAGGAATATCAAATTCCGATTCCGGAAATTCTGGATAAATGTGTTAAAATAGAACGCATTTAAAAATAGGACGGGTTGTCTAATCGAACAGACAACCCTTTTTTATTTCCCAAACAAAAAACGCTCTGAAAAATAGAACGTTTTTTGCATAATTTTTAAATCAATAAAATTTACTAATGATTAATTAATAAATTTTAATAATTTATTTTTTCTTAGCAACTTTCTTGGCCGGTTTCTTAGCAACTTTCTTGGCCGGTTTCTTAGCAACTTTCTTGGCCGGTTTCTTA
>CAYIZF010000127.1:0-1870 GCA_964367825.1 uncultured Gammaproteobacteria bacterium
CCGTTGGGTCGTTTAGTCGGCATTAGCGGTGTTTCCGGTTCGGGAAAATCATCGTTATTTGACGTTATTCATAAAAATGTTTCGAAAATAAAAAATCATCCCGGGAAAGCAAAACTGGAAGATGTGACCGATGTAAAAGGGGCGGAATATCTGAATAAGATTGTGGTTATCGATCAATCGCCGATTGGTCGCACTCCGCGTTCTAACCCGGCAACCTATACCGGTATCTTTACCCCGATTCGTGATTTTTTCGCCTCTTTACCGGAATCTCGGGAAAGAGGGTATTCTATTGGACGTTTCTCGTTTAATCGCGCTGGCGGGCGTTGTGAGGCTTGTCAGGGGGCAGGAGCTAACCTAATTGAGATGCATTTTTTGCCTCCTGTGCTAGTTGAATGCGATGTTTGCCGCGGCAAGCGTTTTAACCGTGAAACCTTGCAAGTAAAATACAAAGGGAAAAATATCGCTGAAATTTTAGATATGACAATCGATGAGGCGGTTAAACATTTTGAAGGTAATTATTTTATTACCGATAAACTGAAAGTTCTACAATCAGTTGGGCTTGGTTATATTAAAATTGGTCAAAGCGCTACGACCTTGTCTGGTGGTGAGGCGCAACGAATAAAAATAGCCAAGGAATTAACTTATACTTTAGGTAAACGAACTTTGTATTTGTTAGATGAGCCGACAACTGGTTTACATTATCATGATATTGATATGCTGCTTTCAGTTTTAAATCAATTGGTTGAAAAAGGAAATTCCGTTTTGGTGATTGAACATAATATGCATATGTTGAAATCAATGGACTATATAATCGATCTCGGACCGGATGGAGGAGAAAAGGGTGGGCGAGTCGTTGCCGCCGGTGAACCGGAAGATATTGTCCGTGAACCGGAAAGCATTACCGGAAAATATTTAAAAGAGTATTTGAAATAAAAAAGGGTATCAAAGCTTATAGCTAAGATACCCCCATAAAGGAAACATGTCTCACGACTTGTTATCCTTTTAAAATTCATTTCAAGAAAAAGTTAGTATCCTTGATCATCGCGACCCAGATATTAACAAGAAAACTAATGACACAAGAAAACATCAATCACCAATCAATAACCAATCTTTTTTAAAAATAACTAAAAAGAAGTATATTATTTTTTTAATTTTTTGTCAAGAGTACCAGGTAGTGTATAAACTGAGAGACTAATAAAATGCCTAATATAAGCAATAAAATACCTAAAATAAACGGGTTAAAAGATAAACTTAAAACTATTCCTAAAAAACCAGGAGTCTATTTTTGGTATGATAAAAAGGGAACTATTTTATATGTTGGCCGAGCAACTAGTTTAAAAAATCGCTTGAGTCAATACTTTCAAAAAAATATTTCTCCGCGAATCGCTGAAATGGTTGAAACTGCCAGCGATATTAAATACGAAGTTACCGAGACTTTACTTGAAGCAATAATTTTAGAAGCGAAAAACATTAAAAAATTCTGGCCAAAATATAATATTGTTGATCGCGATGATCGCTCGTTTATTTATTTAGTAATTCCTAAAACCGATTTTACTAAACCGTTAATTGTCCGCGGAACAGATTTAAAAAAATTTCCCGCTTCTAAAGCAAAAATATTCGGGCCATATCAATCATTCTATTTATTGCAAAGCGCCCTGCGTTTAATTAGACAAATTTTTCCCTATGGAAACTGTACGCCTCACAGCGGCAAGGCTTGTTTTGATTATCAAATCGGACTTTGCCCGGGAGCTTGTGTTGATGCTATTTCTGCCAAAGAATATAAAAAAAATATTGATAATATCAGCTTACTTTTATCCGGAGAAAAAAAGCGCTTGATTACTAAACTAATAAAAGAAAATCCGGATAAAAT
>CAYIZF010000128.1:0-1833 GCA_964367825.1 uncultured Gammaproteobacteria bacterium
TATTCTTACCAAAGTAAAATCAGGCAAAGATTTTAAATAAATTACATCATCTTCACGGCGAATGCCATCAATAACAATAACTTCATGGATATCGTTTTTAACATCTTCAGTGATTATTTTAGCCAAAAGATCTTCGCCGAATGTTTGACGCAAAATAGTCGAGATATTTTGCATGTTCTCCCGGGTAATTGGCATATAGAGGCGTTTAAGCACATCCCGTAAAATAGCAGAAAACTTATGGCAACTGGCGCCGTAATGTTCTTCCAAATATTTTTTTGTGACATCTTTGCCGCTGGCGATTTCACCAACCAGACCGATAATCATTTTTTTCATAGAACCTGATAATGTAGCATTATTGTATTTTCATTCAGATTTTTTACTTCTAGTAATTTTAAATCGGCGTTTAAATCTTTATTAAATAAAGATAGACCGGCGCCGAATATTTTTGGTTCAACTGTCAGAACTATTTCGGAAATAAGTTTTTTTTCTAAAAATAGGGAATTAAGAAAAGAGCCGCCACCTAAAAGCGCGGAAGTATAACCCATTTTTTCCAGTTCTTCTAAAACTAATTTTGGTTCGCCGCTTACCCATTTTACACCTGATATTTCCGGTTTATTAATATCTTCGGTAAAGACAACATTAAGGCGATCTTTTAAAGGAGAAGGGAAAGTATTAAAAGTATTTTCACCCATCATAATAACGCCGCAAGATTTCGATATCTCGACAAATAATTTTTTATCCTCTCGACTTGTCCAGTCGGCAAATTGAGTTTTATCTTTGGCAATTTTTCCGTCGGCGGTCATTGCCATCATCATTATGACTTTTATCATATTATTTAAATTGCGATTGGCGCTTTAATTCCCGGTAAAGGGTCATAGCCTTCAAGTTTAAAATCCTCATATTTAAAGGCGAAAATATCCTTAACATCCGGGTTAATAATCATTTTTGGCAAAGCGCGCGGTTCTCGCGATAACTGCTCTTTAACTTGTTCAATGTGATTGTTATAAATATGAAGATCGCCGAAAGTATGAACAAATTCACCAAGCTTTTTACCGGTTACTTGCGCTACCATCATTGTTAATAAAGCATATGAAGCAATATTAAAGGGCACGCCTAAGAAAATATCGGCGCTACGCTGATATAATTGGCAAGATAAGCGATCATTTTTATCGATATAAAACTGGAACATGGTGTGACATGGTGGTGGGGCAGTTTTTTTGCCGCCGATTAATCCTTGCAAATCCGAAACATTCCAGCCGCTAACGATTATACGTCGAGAATCAGGAGTTTTATTTATCGTGTCGATAACTTGGGCTATTTGATTTATTACTGCGCCATCTTTTCCTTCCCAAGCGGTCCATTGTTTACCATAAATCGGTCCGAGGTCGCCGTTTTCATCCGCCCATTCGTCCCAAATATGAACATCATTGTCATTTAGATATTTTATATTCGTATCTCCTTTAAGAAACCAAAGCAATTCATAAATTATCGCCTTGGTATAAAGTTTTTTAGTGGTCATTAAAGGAAAGCCTTCATTTAAATCATAACGAACTTGGCGTCCAAAAACACTAATTGTTCCGGTACCGGTGCGGTCATCTTTCCCTTGTCCGTTTTCCAAAACATCTCGTAAGAGATTTAAATATTGTTTCATATTATTGATTTTTATTGATCGGTGTATTTAGTGGTTTCGTTGTTCACTAAAGAAAATTCAATTCCGGCTTCTTTAAATATTTCTTTGCTTCTTTCTCCGGCGTGATAGTCTTGAGCGCAGACAACTCTTTTAATTCCGCAGTTGATAATCATTTTAGCGCAGGTATAACACGGAGTCATTTT
>CAYIZF010000129.1:0-1803 GCA_964367825.1 uncultured Gammaproteobacteria bacterium
GGCTATAGTTATTTTAAAATCTCCTAAAGACGGAAACAAATCTATAAGAAAAAACCATAAAGAGACATGTCCGAAAAGAAGGACTATGACCGAAACAATAAAAGAAATTAACAACTCAATCATAAAATTTTAATTAAAAACGACGAATCTTGGCCAGAATATTCTGATAAAACTCCAGGTTATTCAGACTGGCCATTTTTTGACCCAATAATTCATTAAGTTTAAATAAATGATGAAGATAGGCTCGGGAATTAATCTTAAGCTCTTTTAATTTACTATTTTTATTTATAACCGAAAAATCAGACGAAAAACGCGCATTATTTATATTTATATTGGAATATTTCTCTTTTTTTCCGGCAATAAAAAGTTTTCCATGACGACCTTCTCTGGTCGGAATAACACAATCGAACATATCCCAACCCATTTTAGCGCAGCGGGATATATCTTCAGGCGTACCAATACCTAAGGCAAAACGTAAAGCGTCTTCCGGAATAAAAGAAGCGGTCTTAACCAAAACTTCTTCTAAAAAATTTCCATTTTTATCAATCGGCCGAGCGCCGAAACCATAGCCGTCAAATCCGATAGCCGCTAATTCCTTAGCGCATTTTTGCCGCAAATCAATTTCTGCGCCGCCCTGGATAACAGCAAATAAAAGAGGCTTTTTAAAACCGGTTAATTTTCTTTTCTTTATTTGTTTTTGATATTCTTTTTTACAGCGCTTCGCCCAAGCGATAGTGCGAGTGACCGATTTTTCCATTTCCACGCGAGAAAATTCATTAGGCGGACAATCATCAAGACAAACCATCATATCAACTCCAAGAGCAAATTGAATTTGAATCGACTTTTCCGGAGTTAACTCATGACGCGAACCATCAAGCGGTGATTTAAAAACGACTTTATCGTCATCAATCTTGCCCATCTGCTGATTTTTATGAATCAAAGAGAAAACTTGAAAACCACCGGAATCAGATAAAAGCGGTCCGGACCAATTCATAAATTTATGAATACCACCCGCTTTTTTTATAACATCTAAGCCTGGTTGAAGATAAAGATGAAAAGTATTAACTACTAAAGCTTTTGTACCGGTTCGCGCAACCTCATCGTTAGAGGTTAATTTTATAAATCCCCGAGTCGCATCCGGCATATAAAAAGGCGTATTTAAAGTCCCGTGAGCGGTCTTTAAAATTCCCTGTCTGATTCCCGATTTAGTTGTTTTAATTAATTTAAACATAAATCTATTCCACTCTTCCGGACGAATTATTTAAATTAACAATATCATCATCTTCTAATTTTGTCGTTTTAGCGGAAGTTTTTTTAATAATAGTGCTATTTGTTTCCGTATCGACAGCTTCAATTTCCGAACCAGGAGATAAAACTAATATCTTGTCGTGGTCACTCTCTGAAGGAATAACGCTTATACCGAATTCGGCATCAGCGCGATAAACTGAAACCGGCAAACGGCCTATTTCCCAAATTACCTGCCGAGCATTAGCATTATAATATAAACTGCCGACATTAGTATAACTCTTTTCATCAAAATTAATATTAACCGGCAAATTAAAAGTAACTTTAGTGTCCGAAAGTTCATGTAAATTATTTTTTACAACCCAATATACTTTAAAACTAGTTTTCTCTCCAACTCTTGGAGGCAAAGGTCCGGAGCCAACCGGCATATTATCTTCATTAAAATATAAAATTCGTTCACTTAAACTTAAATCGCTATTAATTAAACTAATTACTTCATTACTTTTATTATCCGCATTTTTAACCGCTTGATTATTCACACTATACTGAGCATAAGAA
>CAYIZF010000130.1:0-1797 GCA_964367825.1 uncultured Gammaproteobacteria bacterium
TTTTAAATGTTGATATTATTAATATATCACATACTACCTTTTAATACAAGGTAGTGGAAAGGCGGAGGAAAGGAAGGGGTAGGAAGCCCGCTCTCGTGGTTGACAAAAATTAATGTAAAGTGTTATAGTATTTCAATGTTCTTAATGAGAAATTAGTAGAAAAATGTTCTTTGCAATATTAACCTTTAAATATTTATTGAAATGGAAGCAATGATTTCGCCTAAAAGTTGCAATTTTGGCTCCAAGAGTCAAGATTATTTTGATCTACAGTCAGATCATTATCCTTTTTTTACTTCGCTGGCTGAGCAATGCTCATACTATGGGCAAGTAGTAAAAAATAAGATTTATGGTTTGTGGAGAGTTAATTGGAGAGAGTTGGTCGTGTATCAACCTTTCCTATATCCCAAAGGAAATGTTTTGTTAAAGAAATTCTTTGACAGAGCGGCTAATAACTCCTTTCTTGAGGAGTTGTTAAAACAAAAGTTGGCCCTAAAAATGTTAACGGCGCTATTCCCAAAAGATTACCGCAAAATCGAGTTATATTTTTTAGGAACAGTTTTCGCCGAGACGACCGGAGAACAGTATGTCAGGGGACTATTCCTTTCAGGGGATGAAGGAAAATCCGAGATACGGTGGAGGACTAAATCCTTAAACGAAGAATGGGGACCGGAATGTTACATTCTTACCTTCAAAAGAAGGTTTATCCCAAAATTAAAAAATTAGTAAAATTAAAAAAATTAGGAAGATGAGTGAAGAAGAGGCTAAATAGAGGCCTGGATATCAACATTAACATGTTAGATATTTCCAGGCCTTTTTTATTTATAAAAACCGATAAATATGGTATTATTAAAAAGCAAATGAAACATTAATAATAAATAAACAATAGATAAATAAATAATTAATAATAAATTTATGAGATTAGAAAATAAAGTCGCAATCGTGACCGGAGCCGCTAGTGGTATTGGCAAAGCGATTGCCGAGAAGTTTGTCAGTGAGGGAGCTAAAGTCGTTTTTTCGGATGTAAATGGCGACGAATCATTGGTAGCGGCCTTCGGCGATAAGGCAATATTTGTGAAATGTAATGTGGCTAATTCAGAGGAGGTAAACGCTTTAATTGCCGCTTCCGTGGCTAAATTCGGCGGTTTGGATATTATGGTTAATAATGCCGGAATCGGCGGAACAGGAGGCATTTTAGAGGTGACAGACGAGGATTGGAATAAGACCATTAATATTAATCTTTCCGGCGTTATGCACGGTATCCGCGCGGCCGCTAAAGTAATGAAAGAGAAGGGTATAAATGGCGCGATTATCAATATGAGCTCGATTCTTGGTAAAGTCGGATTTCAGGGCGCGATTGCTTATTGCGCGGCTAAAGGCGGCGTAGTTCAGCTAACTCATGCGAGTGCTTTGGATTTAGCGGCGTTAAAGATTAGGGTTAACGCGATTGCCCCGGGATTTATTACCACCGGGATGACTAAAGACGTTTTAGTCATGAAGCAGTTTAACGATTTAATAATTTCTTCAACTCCTTTAGGGCATGTTGGGGAAGTAGAGGATATCGCGGCGGCGGCGGTTTATTTGGCTTCTGACGAGGCAAAATATGTCACCGGCGAAGTCCTTTACGTTGATGGCGGCTGGACAGCGAAGTAAAATATTATTTTGAAAATAGTTGACAATTTTGTAAATACAATATATAATATAATTATACTAATTTTAGTTAAATAAATATATTATATGTTTATTAAATTTAAGGTTATAACCTTAAAGTTAGACCAATAATCGCTTTGAAAACTAGAC
>CAYIZF010000131.1:0-1783 GCA_964367825.1 uncultured Gammaproteobacteria bacterium
ATTTTACCTGATAAAAACTTACTTTTAGAGATAACTGATTGGCCGGTTTGTTTTTCTAATTCTTCTCTGGCTTTACCAGCCACGCCGCCGCCTTTTTTGGCGACTTCCCTATTTTTATCAAAAGTCTCTGGCTTTTCTTTTTTAGAAATCTCTGTTGTTGATGCTTCGGCTAACATATTTAAAACTAATTCTAAATTTGTCATGTTATCTCGCAAACTTTCTTTTTTCAGATCTTTTGTCTTCTTATACTCCTTAACCTTTAATCCTGCCCAGGCGAAAGTAATATCATCAGTTAAAATCGCAAATTTGTCAGCCGTATTTACTCCCCGCTCACTCCATTCATCAGTTAAATCTTTTCTGATTTCAATACTCTTTAATCTTAGGTTCACCCAATCTTTAGAATATCCTTTCTTTAAATAAGTCTGCATCGCTCTCTGGATAGCTTTCTCCGGGTCTTCTGTTTCTTCGACCCTCTCATAACCAACCCGAGCCAACCAAAGCTTAAATGGTTCAGCTTTAGGCGATGGGATGGACTGAATAATTCTAAAAACAGTTTCAGTGTCCGCGGCATCTGATAGATAATATTTACCATCTTTAGCCAAAAATTTCAGTTGTCCGATTTTTTCGGACAACTGACCACCCTCTTCTTTTATTTTTCGCTTCAAATCATCCCAATATTTTCTTGGCCTTTCTGTCTGTGCTAAAACAGCAACCACGTCAACAACCGAAAAATACCATTTTTCATGTTCATCGTCCCAAATCTTTCTGATTTCTTGTCCCTGGAAAAGGGCGGTTTGTTTTTTGTTTTTTTCTTCAGTCATACTTTTAATGATTAATAATAAATATTAATCATTGTAGCAAAATAGACATTATGGAAACTTAAAATATTTCTAAAATCTATTTATTAATTTATTTCCCACAACACTTTTTATATTTCTTCCCGCTACCGCATGGGCATAAATCATTCCGGCCAACTTTTTCGCCGTCATCGGATTTAGTTTTTTCATGAACTAAATCAATTGTATTACGTTCTCCCGCTTGCTTATGCATTTCTTTCTGCGCGCCGCTAAATTCTAATTTAGTTTCCGGTTCTTTAGAAAACTGATTTATTCCTAAAGAATTAGCCATCATTAAAGCGTCCGCAGTTTTAAAAATAGAATAAACCACATTTTTATTAATCAACTGATTAAGTTCTTGATATAAATTCCAGGCTTCCTTTTTATATTCGACTAACGGATCGCGCTGGCCATAACCGCGCAAACCAATACCCCGGCGCAAATAATCAACTGTTTCTAAATGCTCAACCCAAAGCTGATCGATAGCACGAATAAGTATTCCCTTTTCAATTTCTTTAAATTCAATATTGGCGGCCTTAAATTTATCCGGCAAAGTTTCATAAATTCCTTTAGCCGAGGAAACTAAATATTCAACCATCTTTTCGCGAGCTAAACTTTTATCATTTCCTTCATTCGCTAATTCTTCCAGTTTTGTTTTTAAATCATTACTTGAAGGCCAAATCGTGCGCATGGTTTCCGCTATTTCTTTTATATTCCATTCTTTAACATCATCGGCGGCCGTATGAAAATTAACCACCATAGCAATCTCTGAACCAATCATCTCTTCGACAATTATGGAAAGAGTTTTATTTTCAGCTTCTTTATTAATTATTTCAGCGCCCTCGGCAATTTCTAAAATCTCGCGGCGGCGGCGATAAATAGCCATACGATGCTTATTAATAACATCATCATATTCGACTAAATGTTTTCTGGTATCAAAATTATTT
>CAYIZF010000132.1:0-1768 GCA_964367825.1 uncultured Gammaproteobacteria bacterium
GAATATTATTTTAGCTCCTAAACTAAATTTTGTCAATCGTTATATAAAGAAAAAAGGGCTAATATTTTTTAACATCAGCCCTTTTTAAAGAGTTTTTACAAAGCTTTTTCACCTAGAGAGGCTACCCGACTTCGTAGTGTTTGAACCAGAGTTACTACTCCGACTTGCGGATCACTACCCATTTTTTTAATGGCGTGAGCAAGCCCGGAAGTGGAACCATTCAAATATAGACTGTCTATCTGGGCTAAATCCCCAGTAAAGACAATCTTACTCCCTTCTCCAACACGAGTAATTAATGTTTTTATCTCGTGCTGAGAAAGATTTTGGGCGTCATCAACAATAATAAACGCTCCATCAAGGGTCTCACCCCTGACGTATTCCAGAACGGCAATTTCAAAACCGTTCTTATCAAAAATTTCATCGACATGAATTTCTACCGATGATTTGTTTTTTGGAATACCTCTTTGAATTTTCTCTTGAGATTTTTTCTTCTTTTTCGGATCAACCGGAAAAGATTCTTCTTCCATCTCTGGATTTTTAATAAGAAGTTTTTCCAAAGCTTGGGCGATTGGTCTCGTATAAAGACCTATCTTCGCACCAGCGTCACCTGGCAGCAATCCAAGAGTTTTCTTACGGTCAACCGGCTCTGGAACTCTAAATATGAGAACCTTAGAATATAACCCCTTTCGCTTTTGTTCTAGGGCGGCGGCAATAGCAATTAAGGTTTTTCCTGATCCGGCACTGCCTTGAAGAAAAACACAATCGAATCTGGGAATAAGCGTATAATAAAGAGCAATCTCTTGTTCCCAATTATAACGGTTAAATTCCTTTTTTGTCTTCGGCCTTATGCCGCAACAATTAATGTCGGGGTTTATAATTTCAAATACATCACCCCTCCTTATGGCGGCAAATTCACCTTTCTTGGCATTTTTCTTATTACAATAGCCAATTATCGGTGCGCCATCGGCAATTAATTTAAAAGATCCGTTGACAGAAAAAGTAACTCTTTTTTTCCAATCTCCCACAACCTTTTCTTTAGAAACATAAACAAAAGGGATTTCCAGATCTTTTTTTTCAATTTTTGCCCGACCTTTACGGTATTCTTCCACAATAATTTTGTGCTTATTATTCAGCCCTCTGGCTAAAATTTTAACACCAAAATCATTAGTAATCATTTTTACTTTGTCGAAGCCTTTATATGGTGCTTCTCCTTTGCAAAAACGCAAATACACAAAATTCAGACAAGCGATAATTTGATGATCCGGTTTTGAATAATCAAGATTTAATTTCAAGAAATTAACACCCCTTTCAACGATTAAACCAGGGTCATTTATTTCTTGTAACCTGTCAATTTCCTTTATAATCCTCCGCACCTCATGACATAGACGCGGGTCATTTTTAAGTTTATCTAACTCACAAATAACCATTAGAGGAATAACCAGAAGATTCCCTCCTTTTCGGAGTTCATTAAGAGCATCAAAATTATCAATTAAAACATTGGTATCAATCACGATTATATTTCTACCGGTTTTTACATTTTTAGCCAACAAATCAATTGCTGGACATTTTTTCAACGACAATTCTTCTAATCGTTTTTGTTGCGATTTCAACATAAAATCGCGCTTATCCAAAACTGGGATACCAGTATTATTCGGAACGAGATTACCACTCCGATTTCTTGGATTTCTTTTATTTCCTGCCATTTTTTAATTATTTTAAATTAATACTAAAGATAAAATTCTCAATAAGTTCCCAGCCTTTTCTAGGA
>CAYIZF010000133.1:0-1750 GCA_964367825.1 uncultured Gammaproteobacteria bacterium
TCCAAGCATTCTTTCCGCATCACCCCAAACACTTAAATTAAAATCGACACTAAAAAAGCAGGAGATTAAAATAGCGGCAAAATACGCAATTAAACCGAAAGAAATCCAATTCTTTCTCGGACGATACTCCGGATAGCGCATTATAAACACTAACCATAAGGCGAAAAGCAGTTCCATAATAATATTGAACGGCAACTGTTTCGAGGTTATATAAGGAAAAAGCAAGCTCTTAAAAACAAATAACATTATTAATAGCGAAGCGACTATTCCTCCCTTAAGAATACGCAAATAAGTTTTTGGTGACATAATTAATAATTTAATAATCTTTTAATATTTTTAAAATATTCTCCGATAATTCTTTAAATTCCGTTTTAGATTTTTCCAGATTTTCCATTCTCCCTTGTTGAATTTCTTCTATATATTTTTTATCGAGATTAAAAATGGCAGAACCAATTTCCTGGCAGATTGCCGGGATACCCCCATAATTCTGAATTATGGCTAATGGATTTTTCCAACTTTTTTCTACCAAACCGTTACGGCAATGCTTTTCCGAAAGATATATTTTTACTTTATTAGGAATTTCTTCAATCCAATGCCTTTGGTCTTTAATCGGCTTTTTTCCATAGACATTGTAAGCATTAACAATATAACCAATAAACAGTCCGTCTCCAGAAAGGACAAATTTACCTTCAGTGTTTCCCGATAAAGCTTTAGCGGTTAGTTTCCAACTCTGTTTCCATTTTTCGAAAACATTACCAAGGTTTTCTATTCCCTGCACGCTAAAAGCGTCGGGAGCCATGGGCACCACAAAATAATCCGAACCAAGAAAAATAACCTGATTAAGCAGAGCCAGACTGGGAGAAGTATCAATCACAAAAATATCTATTTCCTCTTGCAGGCCTTTCTCTCGAAGAAGTCTGTCGATGGCGCTAGTTTGGAAATAACCAAGCTGTTGCCCGGCGGCCGCCTGACCATAAGCGTTAACTAATATATTTTCGTAAAGCGATAAATTAACGCTTCCTTTCAGCAAAGAGAGATTATTATCGCTATTTGGAACAGGGATAAAAGGGACACTTAAATCGATATCGGAACCGCCTTCAATAACACCCTTTAAAACATTATAAATATCTTTTTCCGTAGCCGAAAACAAAGTTCTTTCATAACTATTATCCCCCATGGCCAACCGAGACAAGTTACACTGGGGATCTAAGTCAACCAGGACAGTTTTATATCCTTGTTTAGCAAAAGACATCGCGCAATTAAAAGCCATGGTTGTCTTGCCGACACCGCCTTTATTGTTGGTAAATAATATTTTCTTTGTTCTGGCAAATTTCATAATGACATTATAACAATATTTTCCTAATTGGCAATCCGATACTCCACAAATCTATAAATATTATAACCTTTTACTAATAGCCTAACTATTTTACTTCTCCAACTGTGATTTTTCTTAAATTAGCATTAGTGATACCGAGACTTAAACTGCGGAAATTTTCCATTAAATTCGTCGCGTTTATATCATGACGATAACCGTCGTTATCAATATAACTGATTGCTCCTTTAGCCTCAACGCGAAGCAATAATTTCCCTTTTAATTTATTACGCAAGGCGGCATTACCTTTCGCGCCGCTCGCTTTCGTCGGAATTAAATTAAGATTCGCTTCGGTTATGCCGAGAGCTAATTTACGGAATATCTCTAAAGCGCTGTCTTGGCTAATATAATAACGTTTATTGTCGCTTGGGTTTACAT
>CAYIZF010000134.1:0-1745 GCA_964367825.1 uncultured Gammaproteobacteria bacterium
GATCGTAAGTCGCAACTCTAGGCGAATTAATTAAAACGCGAGTTTCGCCGCGAAACGGCTTCTCTTTTTGTCCATTAAAGAAAAAAGTAACATGGGCATATTTTTCCGTTTCACTAATACGGAGCTGACGCAATCCGGCGCGACTAATTTCTTCCCCTAAAAGATTGTCTAAAGATATATTCGGAAAAGCGACACGCGCCGCCATCGGTTGATAATACTGAGTCATGGCGGTAAATTTTACCGGAATTAAATTTCTTGAAAAACCTTTAAAATTTTTCTCAACTATCGCCTGTGTTAACTGGCGCGGCCGATCGGTGCGAAAATTAAAAAAGATAACGCCGTCGTTTTTAGAAAAACCTTTATACCCCGCTATTTTTCTCGGTTTAATAAATTCATCAGTCTCTTTATTTTTATGACAAGTTTTAACTTGTTTTATAGCCTCAATAAATTCTTCACCCTCTCCGGAAACAATACAATCATAAGCGACTTTCGTGCGTTCCCATCTCGAATCTCTGTCCATCGCATAGTACCGGCCGCTAATCGTCACAATTTTCCCAAAACCTAAACTTTTTATTTTTTTCTGGAGAGCCGCTAAATGTTTTAAACTTTCCGTTACGGGCGCGTCGCGGCCGTCGGTAATTATATGGATTAAAACATCTTTAAATTTTTGCGCACGACATAAATCTAAAATCGCAAATAAATGATTAATATGGGCATGAACTCCCTGATCTTGAAGCAAGCCGATAAGATGGAGTTGCGTTTTATTTTTTTGGCAATCTTTTATCGTCTCAAGAAGCGCCTTATTCTTAAAAAATTCTTTAGTCTCGATTGCTTTATTTATTCTCGTCATCGATTGAAAAATAACACGGCCGGAACCGAGCGTTAGATGTCCAACTTCGGAGTTTCCTTGATAACCCTTATCTAGCCCAACTGCTTCCCCACTCGCCGCTAAAAGACCGTGCGGATAATTCTTTAAATAGAAATCTTCATATGGCGTCTTAGCCAAACTGATAAAATTATTTTTTCCTTTGGAGTTATCGCCCCAGCCATCGCGTATAACTAAGAGTACCGGTTGTTTTGTTTTCATAATATTTTTATTTTACTCTTACAGTATATAGCAAAAATAGACAAAATAAAAACCCCTAAGATTAAAATTAGTTTTTAATTAATTAAACTAAATTTAAACTCGAGGGGTTATGGGGGCTTTAGTATTATGACTTAGAACTATAAAACGATGACAGTCAATACCAAAAAGAATAAATGTATTATCTAACACCTGTTCTTCTAGCAATACTGTTTTTCCTAAAACAGACACACAAAAAACACTTAAACTGTTTCCTGGTTTTTCTGCGTCTATAATACTCCTTCTATTTCTCTCGTTTTTTTTAACAAGAAAAAAAGTTTTACTCCCTTCCTGACTAAGATGTTTAGGGTAAACGATGTCAAGATAAAGAGCACAAAATTCAATTACCTGATTAATGGAACTACATTTTTGCTTCCATTCTCCAGGTAACACAGAAAAGACTTCCAGCACAGTGGCGTTTTCACGTCTAAGCTCATAAACGTCAAAAAAAGTTTTCGGAGTTCGTATGCCGAAAAAATTTTTCTTCCAATGGCAGATTGAGTCTGCCCGAAAAACTTGTTTGGCTTTCTGTTTTAACTTCCAGCCATTAAGTTTTTTAATCTCTAACATTTTTCCGTTAGAAATTATACAAAGGCTAGTAGGCTGTAACATTATTATGTAT
>CAYIZF010000135.1:0-1713 GCA_964367825.1 uncultured Gammaproteobacteria bacterium
GTATAGAAACGAATCTGTCAATCGCGGCAAAATTAAAAACCCCAAACTCTTCAAAAAGAATAAGGGGTTTAAATTTAACTATAATTAAAGAACTTTTAAGCTCTTTGCGCCACAGCTTCACATGCCGGGCGAAAAACTCTCGAGCCAAAAAGCCACTTCATGAAGCCAATTGAATAAGCTTCAATCACCAACCCGGTCTCTAATTTATTTATGCTTATAACGCGAAGTTTTCCGCGCGCATCTTTTGCATAAAATAAATTAGTATGGCCATTCTCGTAACCATCAGCAATAAGCGCTGATGAGCAATCTCTTAAGATTGTAAAAATCTCGTACACCATAAGTATAGGCATTTTTTTCCGAGTCTTTACTGACAAAATATTTCCGTCATAAAGAGATTTTGTTATATCCACACCATCAATAACTCGGCCAGATATAATTGACTCAACTAACGAGCCAAACCATTTCTTGAAATTCTGGCCTAAACATGTAATTTTCACTTCGGGATTATCTTCTTCGGGGTTCTCCTGAAAATTATCTCCCACGAAAAAGCTTTCGCTAGTGCCTTGGATAGGTATAGCGCAAACAACATTACTAGAATTAGCAAGGTTGTCTTTTGGTTTTGATTTTCTAATCATCTCAATATATTTTTTGATTGTTAATTTAAAGAACTCTTTAATAAAACAGGATATCATTTTATTGATATCCTGTCAAGACCAAGAAAAGGGCAATTAACGAGTAAAAATTAGAAAACCGGTATAAACAACATACAAACCAACCATAAAGGCTCCCTGCCAACGTTCAATAATATGTCGTTTACCGATAAACATTGATAAAAATAAAATTAAACTCGCGCCAATAGTCGTTAGAATATCGATATTAATGGCAGGATTAAAAGGCAATGGACGGATAACTGAACTTAATCCTAAAACCCAAAAAATATTAAAAATATTCGAACCGACAACATTGCCGATAGCAATGTCGGTTTGTTTTTTATAAGCGGCAATCGCCGAAGTCGCCAATTCCGGTAGAGATGTCCCGATAGCAACTACGGTTAAACCAATAAGTGATTGACTGACACCAAAATATTCAGCGATTTTTACCGCCCCATTAACAATCCATTGGCCACCTAAAACTAAACCGGCTAAACCTAATAAGATAAATAAAACGGATTTTCCGAGACTATACTTTTTAATTTGAACATCATCATTATCACCACCAACCTTGGCAATCCCAAAAGTGTAATAAAGAAAAATAATAAAAAAAGCAATTAAAATAAAGCCGTCAATGCGTGATAAAGTTGAAAAACCGGCGCCATCTATTAGAATATCATTAGCCATTAAACCAAGCACGACAGCTGCCAAAAGACAAAGTGGAATTTCTTTCCAAACTGTATTGCTTTTTGTGGCCAATGGATAAATCATGGCAGATATTCCTAAAATCAATAAAATATTAGCAATATTACTTCCTAAAATATTCCCGATAGCAATTTCAGCGCTTCCGGAAGCGCTAGCAAAAATATTCACCGCCAACTCTGGCGCCGATGTACCGAAAGCTACTATAGTTAATCCTATAACCAGAGAGGAAATTTTAAATTTTTTAGCGATTGATGAGGCGCCATCAACTAATAAGTCGGCTCCTTTGATAAGGATAAAAAAACCAACAACAAATAAGACGTAAGTCAACATAAATTATATTAGATTTAGTTTTAATTAA
>CAYIZF010000136.1:0-1705 GCA_964367825.1 uncultured Gammaproteobacteria bacterium
TTATTTAAGGTTATAACCTTAAAAAATACTATGAGTAATCTTCAATTAGAACAATTAAATAAAAAATTAAAAACTTTTAAGAAGGTTAGTTTGTTGACTCCGCCTAGTGGTTGGATTTTTTCTGTTAGATCGTCTTTAGGAATGTCCTTAGCGCAGTTAGGGAAGAAAATGGGGGTTTCGGCGCAAAGTATTAGAGAAATGGAACAAAGAGAAAAACAAGGTTCTGTCAGCCTGAAAAATTTAGATGATTTAGCTAAAGCTTTTGGTCTAAGATTAACTTATGGATTCTATTCTCCGGATAAAGATTTAAAAAAAATAATAAATGATCGTGCTTATAAAGTGGCCGAGCAGATAGTGGCCAGGACGCATAAAACAATGCAATTAGAGAACCAAGCCAATTCTAAAGCCAGATTAAAAAGAGCCGTAAAAGAGCGAGCAGAAGAAATTGTTGATAAGAATATCAAACGTCTATGGGATTAGTATTGAATTATACAATCAATCAAACACCTTTAGACGAAGATGAACGAGAGGGCCTGAAAATAAAAAGTATTTCCACTCGGGAAGAATTGAATGAGTTTGAACAGCAAAACATTGAAACAGCGATCGCTTGGTTGAGTGGAAGAGCTATTACATTAGATAATTTTTTGACCGAAAAATTTGTCATGAATTTGCATTTTCGAATGTTTAACGAAGTTTGGTTATGGGCGGGGACTTTTAGACTGTCCGACAAAACAATTGGAATTGATTCGCACTATATAGGGGTGGAAATTAAAAAATTGCTCGATAATTGTAAATATTGGATAGACAACAAAACTTTTTCCGAAGAGGAAATTGCCATCAGATTAAAACATCGCTTGGTTCAGATTCACCCTTTCCCTAATGGTAATGGCCGACACTCCCGCTTAATGGCTGATATTATGATGGAGAAAATTTTTAACAAACCGATTTTCTCTTGGGGAGGAATTAGTATGAGCTCGGTTGATAATGGGAGCTCGGAATATATAAAAGCTTTAAGAGAAGCGGATGAAGGAGATTTTGAACCATTATTAGAGTTTGCTCAATTAAATGGTGGGCGGATAGCGAAGTAAGGCTATAATTTTATAATTGACGATATTGATGTAATAGTTTACACTATATGATGTAAGTAATTACAACAATAATAATATGTTAAGTTTAAAATCAGATTTAGTTATAAAAATTTTGGGTTATTATTTCTTAAATCCAAAATCTAGACATTATGTCAGGGAATTGGCGGAATTGTTAAAGGTGGACCCAGGTAATTTATCTAAAAAAATGTCGGAATTAAAAAAGGAAGGCCTTTTTTTAATGGAGAGCGAAGGGAAGAATCGTTACTTTGTTTTAAATGAGAATTTTCCGCTTCTTCAAGAGTATAAAAATATCTATGAAGAAAAATTTGGAGTTGTTGAATCTTTAAAATTAGCCATAAAAGATATAGCGGGTTTAAATGAAGCCTATATTTTTGGTTCTTATGTAAAAGGAAATTTTGAAGAAGGAAGTGATATCGATTTACTGGTTATTGGTAATCACGATCATTTGAAAATTAGTCGAGCCCTTTCTGTCTTGGAAAAGCGTTGGCATCGGGAGATAAATATCGTTGATTTTTCTAAGGACGAATTTACTAAAAAAATGAAAGATAAAATCATTGAATTACAAAAAGAGTACAAAGAGCTGTTCTACGAGATAC
>CAYIZF010000137.1:0-1677 GCA_964367825.1 uncultured Gammaproteobacteria bacterium
TAGGAGTATATTTATTTTACCGGACCAAAAACGACAGTAAGAAAAGATTATCTGCCGCTATTTTTGCTCTTTTGGGTGTAGCTATTATTTCACCATTACTTTGGAAAATGAGCGTGCTTCAAGACAGTAATACAAGTTCAACAGAAAATCGTCTTCTTTTAACGGAGATTGCTTGGAATGCATTTAAAGAAAAACCGCTTTTCGGACAGGGTAGCGGGGAGTTCATTAATTTAGTCGGCAATAATATTAGATTTGTCGCTAAATATGGCGCGCCGATTGATTCGCATGGTGTTTTGCAAAAAGTATTAGCGGAGAATGGAATTATTGGTTTAATAAGTTGGCTTTTTATTTTAGCGTATTTAGTCAGATTCAGTATTTTGGCTATAAAAAAATATTATCCAAAAGTATCTTGGGTATTGCCGTTTGCTCTAGCCGCGCTCGGCGGAATATTTTTTCAATTTTTTAATACCTCGTATTTTAAAGGAAGAGTTTGGCTTCCGCTTGCCCTCTTTTGGTTAGCGATGAAATTTTCTGAACAATTATATGCCGAAAAAAATAAAAATTCTTCACATTCTGCCTAACTTAAGCCGAGGTGGCGCGGAAAAAATTTGCCGCGAACTTTTGCTTAAAGTTGATTCGGAAAAATTTTCTTCCGCTCTTTTGTTGTTTAAAGACATTAATTCTAATCAGGTGGGAAGGGAAGAATTGGTCGCTAATAATATTGAAGTAATTTCTTTGCAAAAAAGGTGTTTAATTGATCTGATTAATTTTTGGCAGATATTTAGGGTAATAAAAAAGATGAAACCGGATATTATTCATACCCATTTAGGCGGAGATATTTATGGACGGTTAGCTGGTAAATTAGCCGGGGTACCGATAATCGTATCAACCGAACATAATTTAAATAATAACGAACGCCGCTTGGCCACAATCAGTAAAAAGATTACCGCTTGTTATGCGGCTAAGATTTTTGCTGTTTCAGGGGCGGTTAAAAACGACGCTGCTACACGTTATAATATTCCACCGGAAAGAATAGAGGTTATTTATAATGGAATAGACACGAATGATTTTAAGCTCGATGATTCTAAAGAAAATAATAAAACAATAGAAAAAGGAAAGCAGATTATTATTGGCGCCTTAGGTCGTTTAACGGCTCAAAAAGGATTTGAAACTTTAATTGAAGCGGCAGCAAAGATAAAAAATAAAAATTATTTAATAAAAATAGCAGGAACTGGTGAATTGGAAGAAAAATTAAAAAATAAAATTATCGAGTTAAACCTTGATAAACAAGTTTATTTAACTGGCGCGGTAAACGCGTGTGATTTTTTAGCCGGTATTGATATTTTTGTTTTTCCTTCGCTTTGGGAAGGGTTAGGCTTAGCCGTTTTAGAGGCCGGAGCTATGGCGAAACCGATAATCGCCAGTGAGACCGGTGGTATTAAAGAAATTTTAAATGATAGTAATAGCTGGCTTTTTCCGGTTGGTAATTCAACGGAATTAGCTGAAAAAATAGATTTAGTGATGGCTAATTTGAAGAGTGAAGAAGTAAGAGTAAAAACAGAAAAAATAAAAAATTTAGTCGATAATCAGTTTAATTTAGATACTATGATTAATGCCTATGAAGAATGGTATCAGATTTTACAATTAAAAATTAAAATTGAAAAATGAGTATATGCG
>CAYIZF010000138.1:0-1629 GCA_964367825.1 uncultured Gammaproteobacteria bacterium
GTATATAATAATATAAAGTTCTATTTATCTATCTTAAACAAGACTGGATTGTCCCAGCCTTGTTTTTTTAGTGAATTTCGGCTATAATAAATCTAATTATTTTTTTATTTTAATTTCATGGATGGAAATTTTATCAAGATAAAAGGAGCCAGAACCAATAATTTAAAAAATATTGATTTGGAAATTCCTCGAAATAAATTAGTGGTTATCACCGGCCTCTCCGGTTCGGGAAAATCTTCATTAGCTTTTGATACTATTTATGCCGAAGGCCAACGCCGTTATGTTGAATCCTTGTCTTCCTATGCTCGTCAATTTGTCGGTTTAATGGATAAGCCGGATGTTGATATGATAGAGGGTTTATCGCCGGCGATTTCAATTGATCAACGTACTGTTGGGCATAATCCGCGTTCAACCGTCGGTACGATTACGGAAATTTATGACTACCTCCGTTTATTATATTCAAAATGTGGTCAGCCATATTGTCCGAACTGCAATGTTAAATTAAAAAAAGAATCCGAAGAAAAGAAAACGGCTAAAACTGTTCGTGGTCGAGAGATAAAATCGACTAAGATGGAAAGATTTTTTGTTTGTCTGGATTGTGGCTATCGTCGCACTGAACTTGAACCGCGAGATTTTTCTTTTAATTCCGGTCATGGTGCTTGTTCCGTTTGCGGCGGCTTAGGCACAAAATCAGAAATTGATCCGGAACTGGTTTTTAATTCTAATCTAAGTATTTTAGAAGGAGCGATTAAACCATTATCCCATTTAAATTTATCCGGCAACAGTTTATTTTTAGAATTAAATGAATTAGCCACTCGCCATAATTTTAGCTTACGTCCGGCGATTAAAGATTTGCGTCCGGAAGAAAAGAAATTAATTTTAAACGGTGATGGTCAGTTTACTGGTTTGTTAAAAAGTTTGGAAGATAAATATAATGAAACAAAATCCAGTTTTGTTAAATCGGAAATTGAAAAGGTGATGCGTGTTTCTCTTTGTCCGGCTTGTCGCGGCGCGCGTTTGAAATCGGAAATACTGGCGGTTAAAATTGGGAAATATTCTATTTTTGATATTACCAATGAAAGTATAAAAAAATTAAGCGGG
Source organism: uncultured Gammaproteobacteria bacterium (assembly GCA_964367825.1). Classification (GTDB taxonomy): domain Bacteria; phylum Patescibacteriota; class Patescibacteriia; order Patescibacteriales; family UBA12465; genus UBA12465. Next base: position 1,102 of record CAYIZF010000138.1, read on the forward strand.
ATATTAGAATCATGGCTTAATGGCGGAATTACTTTTAACGGCCAAACTAAAATCGTTGAACCGATTGTGAAAGAGATGATAAAAAATTTAGAATTATTATCTAATGTCGGTTTAGATTATTTAACTCTTAGTCGTAGCGCTTCGACTTTATCCGGCGGAGAAGCGCAGAGAATAAGATTGGCTTCTCAAGTCGGCTCAACTTTAAGCGGCGTGCTTTATATTCTCGATGAACCGTCAATCGGCTTACATCAAAGAGATAATGATAAATTAATTACAACCTTAAAAGAATTACGCGATAACGGCAATACGGTTATTGTTGTTGAACATGACGCTTCGACGATGTTAGCGGCCGATTGGTTAATCGATATCGGTCCCGGCGCCGGCGATTACGGCGGAAAAGTTTTGTTTTCCGGTATTCCTGAAGATATTAAAAGATGCAGTGAATCGATAACTGGCGCCTATTTAGCCGGCAAGAAAGAAATAAAAGTTCCGAAACAATTTCGCAAAGGCAGCGGTAAGGCAATTAAA
>CAYIZF010000139.1:0-1625 GCA_964367825.1 uncultured Gammaproteobacteria bacterium
ATTGATTATTAGCCAAATTTGGAGGTAAGTCAGCAACAAAAAAAACTATAATAAAAACAAATAACAAATACGTTATTTTTGTAGTTTATTTTGAAGCTGGTTTTAGACCAGTTTTTTGTTTAAAAAAAGTAGACCAATATGAAATTCATTTTAGGAAAAAAATCAAGCATGACTCAAGTTTGGAGCGGTGATAAAGTTGTTGCCGTTACTCCAGTTTTAGCTGGTCCTTGTGTAGTTGCTCAAGTTAAAAATAAATCAAAAGATGGCTACGAAGCTGTTCAAATAGCTTATGGTACCAGAAAAGAGAAGAATATTAATAAACCGCAGCTCGGTCATGTTAAAGATTTAGGTATCAAGCCGGCTCACATGAAAGAATTCCGCGTTGATAATGTTGCCGCTTTTAAAAAAGGAGATGTGATTTCGGCTGAAACTTTTGCCGCTGGCGATATTGTTAATGTTACTGGAATCTCAAAAGGTAAGGGATTTGCTGGCGTTGTTAAAAGACATGGTTTTCATGGTTTTAGAAAAACTCATGGTAATAAAGATCAAGAAAGAATGCCTGGTTCTATTGGTCCTAAAGGCCCAGCCCATGTATTTAAGGGAACGAGAATGGGTGGACGTATGGGTGGAGATAGAGTTACTACTATTAATTTGGAAATTGTTTCTGTTGATGGAGAAAAAAATATTATTTATGTTAAAGGCGCTGTTCCTGGAGCAATTAATGGTTTAATTATGATTACCGGAAAAGGCGATATTAAATTAAACATCAAAAAGGAAGCAGCTGTTGAAGCAACCCCTGAAGTTGAGGAAGTAAAAGAAGCTATTGAAGAAGTAAAAGAAGTAAAAGAAGCTATTGAAGAAGTTAAAGAAGAAGTTAAGGCTGAAGCCGTGACTGAAGAAAATAAAGAGCAAGAATAAAGTAATAAGTAATTGATTATCATATGTCATTAAAGATAAAAGTTTACAATCAATCGGCTACCGCTGTAAAAGATTTAGAACTAGCAGATAAAATTTTCGGAGTCGAAGCTAATAATGAATTATTGCATCAAGCAGTGGTCGCACAGATGGCTAATGCTCGTCAGGTTTTAGCTAACACTAAAGACAGAAGCGAAGTCAGTGGTGGCGGAAAAAAACCTTGGAAACAAAAGGGAACTGGTCGTGCTCGTTCCGGTTCAAGCCGTTCTCCTATTTGGATTGGTGGTGGTGTAACTTTTGGTCCAACAAAAGATCGCAATTTTAAAAAGAAAATAAATCAGAAAATGAAACAGAAAGCTTTATTTATGGCTTTCTCTGATAAGTTAGCGACAAATTCTTTAGTAGTTGTTGATAGTTTAGAATTTAATGAATACCGAACAAAAAAGTTTAACGAAATGTTAACTGCTTTAGAAAAAAACGTTTTAAACAATGATCGCCGTGATATTTTAGTCGTTAACGAAGCAAAGGATGAAAAGACTAAATATTCTGGTCGCAATTTGTCTGGTGTGAAAATGATCAATTTGGAAAATATTAATCTGATTGATTTATTGAATTATAAGAATTTATTATTATCGGAAAACGCGGTTAAAGTATTAACCGAACGTTATAATAAATAATTGTTTAATTATTTAGAAAAATATGGCTTTATT
>CAYIZF010000140.1:0-1616 GCA_964367825.1 uncultured Gammaproteobacteria bacterium
TATTAAAATAGACCAATATTTATCTGAATTTAAACTGTTTTTTATTTCCCATCCGTTTACTCCATTGGAACTTTTTTCACTATTCCAAAAAACCGACCAAGAATCCGGCAAAGTTAAGCGACTAAAAAACTCGCTTGGCTTTGCGCCTGATTGTTTTTGGACAATTAAACTATAAGGAATAAGCGGATCTTCATCCGGATTTAAAAACATATTTAGTTTTTCTAGCCAATTATCTGAAGATGTCTCTTCTAAAAAATTAAAAGCTAAACGATATTTAAGAACAACCGTAACGCTTTCTCCGGGATCTACCATCACCCAATTAGCAAACACCGTTTTATTATCTTCCGCATAAATCTTTGTGCCGCTAACCTCGTCAATCAACGCTTCATTTTCAATTTTTACTAATTCATTTTCTTTCCAAGAAGAATCCGGTTTTTTATCAAAATATTTTTCATCCGGTCTTCTAAAGCCTTCCGCCGATAGAAGTTCGCTCCCTTCCGGAACATAAACTCTCATCCAATCAACATTACGCACGCCGGTTAATAATTCATTCTTTATTCCCGTATGAACACGCGTAATTTTTACCGTATCAATAATTGAACCATCAGGCGATATCTCGCTATTATGCTCTATTTTTTCCATTATTTTACGATCAGATTTTTGCCCGGCAATATTAGTGTTAACAACCATTAAATAATCATGATCCGCATTCTTTATTTCACCGGCCCAATTATGCTTGGCGATTTCTGATTGAAGAGTTTGGTCATTAAAATAAAACAAAATTTGTTTCTCCGCTAAGCTATTTTCAAACATTGTTAAAATACCAACTAAATTATCATTATTTAATCTATCCGGCAAAACCTCCATAATTCTAACCATTAAATCACCAATGATTTTTTTCGGCTTATTATCACTATTAACTTCTAATCCTTGTTTAAGTGGTAAGGCTGATTCTAAGACGGTTGATGTTGCCGGAATACCAGCCAGGACTTCGGGGTTATTCGGATTATTAATAACTATATTTTTTTGTTCAACAACTTTTTGGACAACTTCCCAAAAATTATTCGAATCAATTACCAACCCATATTCTTTTGTCATATCAATTGGTCCGGTAATTTCCAATAATCTTTCTACGATTGTCGGAGTTAAGCTAATAACCCCATCAACTGTCGGACCACCACTCTTTTCGTAGAACCACATCAAATTTTTAGCCGTAGTCGGCCAATTTGGCCACCAATTTGCATCCCAAAAATGCCAAAGAGGATCAACTAACCAAAGTGGTTCTGGGGCGATAACTCTAACATTCATTCCTCCTTCAGTATCATAAGAACCGCCACCAGGCACTTCTAGGTTGCGAATCTTTCCGTCACGAATATCAACTAGAGCGTAGCTACCTAAAAAGCCTCCACTAGCGCGCAATTCCGAATTATTCTGAAAAACAAGCAAATACCGTTTATCCGCAGTCGTACCTAAAGCCTCCTTAAGTTCCGAGGCAACACTAACAAAATTCTTTAAATTTTTTCCAAGAGAAACAGCTTGCTCGGCAAGGCTAGCAAATTTTTCCCGATATTCTTCAGGTAAATTTTTCACATTAATCTTATCTATTTCTTTCTTCA
>CAYIZF010000141.1:0-1614 GCA_964367825.1 uncultured Gammaproteobacteria bacterium
TGCCAGCTGGTGAATCTAAATTTTTTAAATCTTTAATATTCATGAAATAAATTTAGTTTTTAAAAAGTTTTGCCAAAGTGAGCGGGAGCTGCTCTCCCAAATCTTCACTGTCGTAAAAATATTTTCTGGTTTTAAAAAGTTCATCTCCTGCGGAACCGGTAGCAAAAACGGCGGCTTGCGCAGATAGCTCAGCCGAGTTCTTGCAGAAAAAAGCGGCAGTTAGTCCAGCCAAAACATCACCACTGCCACCCTTGGCCATTCCGGCATTGCCCATTTTACTGCTAATTATATTTCCTTCCGAGCCAGCAATAATTAGCAAACAACCATTTTCTCTTTTGCGAGAATTGGCATTAGGGCGATAAAGACGGTGAAAAATACTGGCGGAAATTGTTTTAGACATAAATTATAAACCGTTTACAACACTAATATTATAAGTTTTATAGGGGAAAATAACAAATAAACAAGAAAAAAGAGCCTATCATGTGATAAGCTCTCAGTCTTCATTGCTCTTACAACTAAGTCTGCATCGCAATTTCCTTTTACCTTTCCCTTTCCATAAAAAGATTTAAAAAAAGGAAGATTATTCATCTTCCTTCATAATACGAATACCTAGAAAATGACAACGATGATCCCATTCACCACCACGCCAAAAAAGATTAAGTTCGCAACGAATACCATCTACGAGAAAATCTGAAATTATAGAAGGCACGCAAGGCCCCATAAAGATATCGAGATAAGAAGAACCGAGAGCAATAATTGGCGACTGTTCTCGCGGTTCTGGAATTAGATATCTTAGAGCTAACAATTCTCTCACCCTAGCTGGGCGATAACCTGCTTTTTCCATTTCAGATATCACTCCTTCGGCTCCGATGTCGTAATTGAAATTAAATAATTTGGCTGACACTTCCACTTTTTTCCCGATCATTTCTGGGGGAACAGGAAAATTTTTAGAATTAATGTCGCCGTTTTTCCATCTAAAATCACCATCAGCCACTGCTTGTTCGATTGTTTTGTTGTAATCAATGGTTAATTTTATTTCATCGCTAATGTTAACTACTTTTTGAAAATCCTTCTTTTTGGTGGGTCTAAAAAGACAAGCAAGAAACAATTTTTTGTTTTTTATTGCCGTTGTTAATTTCAGTAAATCTGATTTTTTCATAATTTTTATATTTTTATTTGGTTATAAACGAACTATTTAAAACCATCTTGATGCTTTGTTTTGTTTTTGTCAAATAGATATTTTTAAAATAAAAACCCGCTTCATTTTTGAAACGGGTTTTTAGCCAAGAGACTAAGAGTCAAAAGACTAAGAAATAAGTGACAAAACAACCAAGTGATTATTTGCGGACACCAATGAAGCGACAATGAGCACTCAACCCACCCACTCACTACCAAACCAAATAAGGTCAAGCTTACGCCCGTCGCCATTCACGTCCAGATCAGGCACGCGACGATCGCTACCAGCATCGCGCCAGAACGAACCGAGGGCGACAATTGGAAATTGTCTTTGCAGTTCAGGGAATAGAAATCCCAAAACCAACAATTCCATTAATGTGGCGGGTCGGTAACCAGCTTTATCCATTTTTGATATCGCATCGTCTGAACTGATGTCGC
>CAYIZF010000142.1:0-1600 GCA_964367825.1 uncultured Gammaproteobacteria bacterium
AGATAATATAAATAAGCCAAACCCTATTTATAGCAAGGAGAATATTTTAGAAAATCCAGATCCAGAGGTTATGCGCATAATGATTAATACTAGCTTAAAAGAATTATGTGATGATTCTGGCGTAGACCCTAAGATAGCCGAGAAAATAAAAGCTTCCGTGAATAAATTAGAGTTCGCTCATGGTGTAAATAAAAATATTCCTCAAATTAGCAGCAGGGGAGTTTCCTTTAACCATGCTCTTGAAGAACATTTAACAAACTTTTTATTTAATAATTTAGAAGAAATATTTCCGGATGAAATTGTAAAACTGATACGAAAAAATAATAATTAAAGCCCCGATGATAAAGGTTTTATAGTTTTACAATAAAAATTATAAAAAAAATTAAACATCGCGCTTGTTCTGTTTTTGTTTACTTTGGTTTTAAGCGCTTGCATTAAGAAAGATAATTTTGACGAAAAAGGGGATAAAATGGTAAAATTATCTTATATAAATTAATTAATAAAAAAATGTATGGGTTTAGAACAAATTCTAATTAGCAATCCTTGGATTATGCCTTTAGTTATTTTATGGGTTTTACCTTGGAAAGCGGTCTCTTTATGGAAAGCGGTTAAAAATGACAGCAAACCTTGGTTTATTGCTTTACTTATTATCAATACCTTAGGCATTTTAGAGATTTTATACATATTTATTTTTGGAAAGAAAAAAAATGGAGAAAACAAATAAAAAGTTCAGCCTATTTATCTTAATAATATTAATAGCCCTTGTCTTAGGGGCTACGCTTTTTATTATCTATAATCCCATTAAGAGAGAAGGCGCGGAAAATAATAATGCGGAAAATAATAATCAGGTAAATTTATTAGAGTCTAAAGAGCCGGCGGAACAAGAAAAAAAATTAATTACCGTTTTACCGGTTAGTTTTAAGGCGAATTATATTTCTTTCCAGGATTATAGTTTAGGTACATATAAAACGGAAATATATCCTCACTTAGAATCTTGGGTTGAAAATGGCGAAATAGCATGCGACGAAACTTCGGCCGAATCGAGCTTGCCTCTCCGTATTAATAAAAAAGAAATAAATGGAAAGAAATATTGCGTAGCCGCTTCGAGCGAAGGCGCGGCCGGATCAGTTTATACGCAGTATTCTTATAGTACGGTTATCGGAGAAAATATTTATGTGGCTAATTTTTTGGCTCGCTATCCGCAATGTATGAATTATCCGGAAAAAGAAAGTAATGAATGCATAAGCGAGAGAGAATCTTTTAATCTGGATATCTTGGTCAATCAAGAAATTGAAAAGGCGCAAAGTTAATTATCTTATTCGCGCGGCATTGATTTTATTTTCGTAATAGGTTATAAAATAAGTATTATTTATTAAATATTTATATGGCAAAAAGATCAACTGGTGTTGGTAAACACAAAAAGTCTCATTCTCCTAAAACAAAAAAGAGATTAGAAATAAAGCGCGTAATGCTTGAAGAGAAAGCGGCTAAGAGAAAAAAGAAATAAATTAGCATTTTGCTTTAACTAAAACCCCGTCCGATTTATTTCGGCGGGATTTTTGGTAACGGCAAATTTTTGCTATAATTATAGTATAAATCG
>CAYIZF010000143.1:0-1588 GCA_964367825.1 uncultured Gammaproteobacteria bacterium
GGGCCGGAGTTGAGGTTATTGCTTATGATCGATTAATTAAAAACAGTAAGATAGATTTATATATTTCTTTTGATAATGTAAAAGTCGGCGAACTCGAAGCTTCAAGCGTGCTGGCTAAAGTTAACCAAGGAAATTTTGCCTATCTCGGCGGTTCGCCGACTGATAATAATGCCTCTTTGCTTAAAGAGGTATCAATGAACATAATCTCTCCGAAAATTGACGCTGGGGAAATAAATTTAGTGATTGATGAATTTGTTTCTGACTGGAAGCCAGAAGAAGCCTATAAAGTAATTAAAGAATATTTAAATTCCGGGAAAAAGCTCGACGCGGTAATAGCCGCTAATGACGGTTTAGCGTCCGGTGTTATTCAGGCTCTTAAAGAAAAGGGATTAGAAGGGAAAGTACCGGTATCCGGGCAAGATGCTGAATTATCGGCTACACAAAGGATAGCGGCTGGCACGCAGACATCGACTGTTTATAAGCCGATAAAATCGCTGGCTTATAAAGCGGCGGAAATAGCCGTGGCGTTAGCTAATAACCGTTCGCCCGAAATAAATAACTTGATAAATAACGGACAAATAGATGTGCCGTCTTATTTGCTCGACCCGATATTGGTTAATAAGGATAATATGGTGGAAACGATAATTAATGATAATTTCCACACCTACGACGAGGTATATAAAGGAGTGGAAAATTAGAAACAGAAGTTATGAGAATGAGGGGCATAAAAAAGAAGCTTTTAATCTCATTTTTTACGATTATCGTGCTTTTGCTGATTTCGGAAGGTTTTTTTGTATCCATGAATTATATTATCTTGTCGAAATATACCACCTTGGCCGAAAATATATTTTCGGAATATAGTTTAATCGAAGATACTTCCGCCCTGCTTGCTTCGTATAATAATCTTATTAAATCTCCGACTGATAAGCTTGAAACGGCGAAATTTAATGCGAGTTATGCTAACACAAAAAATCTTTTGGCCGATTTGAAAATCAGGATTGTTAACATGGAAAGCAAGGAAGCTTTTGTCGGTTTGGAAAATAATATTAATGATGTTTTTTTTAACATCGAAATAGGTGTTAGTAATTTGGCTAGCGGCGATTATCTCGAGGCGATTAGTCGTTATGAAGCTGCCAGTCGAAAAAATAGTTTTGTTAAAGAGAATACGACCAATCTGCTCTTGAAAGAATTAAACTACGCAAAAAATTTACAGATTGAAATCGAAAATGTCCGTGCTATCAGCCAATTAATCGCGATTATATTATTGATTTTAACGGCCGCAGGTTGTGTCGGTTATGCGATTTATTTTTCCAATAAATTAATCTCGCCTTTATCACACCTAACTGATTTAGCGAAAAATATCGAGGAAGGGAATTTAGAGGCGAAAGTCGACGAGAAGTTAATGGCCGGCGATGACGAAGTTGCGAGCTTAGCTAATTCTTTTAATACTATGGTTTTGTCTTTAAGAACCAATATTGAAAAACTAAAAGAATATAATAAGGAAATAAAAAGTTCTCGGAATCGCTTAAAACTTGAAAAGGATAAATTGCAAAAATATCTTGATACCGCCGGTGTGATCGTTTTAATT
>CAYIZF010000144.1:0-1565 GCA_964367825.1 uncultured Gammaproteobacteria bacterium
CTTTTAATTTAAATAAAAAGAAAACCGATAATTAGGGCACCCAGAACTATTCGATACCAACCAAAGGCTTTAAAATCATTTTTTTGAACATATTTAATTAAGAATTTTATGCCGATTAAAGCAGTAATAAAGGCTGTTATAAATCCGACCAGCCAGATTGTTAATTGGTTTCCAGAGAAGATTGCTGGATTTTTATAAATATCAAAAACGGTTGCTGCTAACATTGTTGGGATAGCTAATAAGAAGGAGAATTCGACAATAGTTTTTCTCTTTATACCTTGGGCTAAACCGCCGATAATAGTTGCGCCAGAGCGGGAAACTCCCGGAATAACCGCGATGGCTTGAGCTACGCCTAAAATAATGGCTTGTTTATAAGAAATGGCATTTAAATCTAAATCGCCTTCTTCTTCAGTTGCCGGCTTTTGTTTTTTAGCATACCATTTTTCAAAGAGGATAATGATTATGCCGCCGACTAAAAGGGAAATACCGATAATTTTTAAATTTTCCATTAAATAGTTTTTGATTATTTTGTAAAAAGTTAAACCGATAATAGAAGTTGGTATAAAAGCGGCGGCCAATTTCCAAATAATACCTAAATTACTCCAAACGCGTTTCCAATATAAAATTATTACTGATAAGATAGCGCCTAATTGAATAGAAATTTCAAAACTTTTTAAAAATTCTGTTTGTGGTATTTTTAGCCATTCGCCGGCGATAATAAGATGAGCCGTAGAGGAAATAGGGAGAAATTCTGTTAGTCCCTCGATAATTCCTAATATAAAACTATGTAAGATTGTCATATTTATTGCGTTTAATTGATTATTGCTTTATTTTAACCTAGTTTTATAAATAAATAAACCCGCTTTTAAAAATGTTTTAAATTTGGTTGATTTTTTGCTATAATGAAGTTAATGATTTATCTAAAAATTTTTTATGAAAGCAAAAAAAGATATTAAAAATAAAGCAAATAAAGTGAGTAAACCGGTGGTGGTGGCTGTTTCTGGTTATTTTAATCCTCTCCACGTCGGACATTTGGAAATGATCCAAATGGCTAAAAAATTAGGAGATGAATTAGTAGTAATTATAAATAATGATATCCAGGTCGCTTTAAAAGGCAGTGTCCCTTTTATGTCTTTAGCTGATAGAGTAAAAATAATAAAGGCCTTGCGTGATGTCGATAAAGTTTTTGTGTCGATTGATAAAGATAAAACAGTCTGTAAGTCTTTAATTAAAGTGCGACCGAATATTTTTGCTAATGGTGGCGATCGCCATAATATTGGCGATGTGCCAGAATATCCGATTTGTCAAAAATATAAGATTAAAATGGTTGACGGTTTAGGAAAGAAAATTCGTGCCAGTTCTCAGTTAATTGCTAAAGCCGCCGCTTTAAAGGCGCAGTTAGCTAATGAAAACAAGACTAAAACTAAAAGTAAAAAAAGATTAGCTAATGATTAATTAATATTAAAACGACAAAGTGAAATTTATGAGAAAAATGGCGAAACATCTTTTTATTGCCGCAGTTATTTTTTTAGTAGTTATTTTTGTCGTGTTTTTTTGTTTTAAAA
>CAYIZF010000145.1:0-1556 GCA_964367825.1 uncultured Gammaproteobacteria bacterium
ATAAAGATTTAAGAGATTTATTTTATAAAAAAGCTTTATTTTGGGAAGTGACTCGTGATTTCATGAAACGCCACGGTTTTTTTGAAGTTGAAACTCCGACTCTTGAAGTTACAACTGGTGGCGCGGAAGCTAATCCATTTAAAACCCATCATGACGATTTTGATATCCCGGTATATTTACGTATTTCTATTGGCGAATTATGGCAGAAGAGATTAATGGCGGCCGGTTATGAAAAAGTATTTGAAATTGGGCGCGCTTATCGAAATGAAGGTTCAAGTCCTAACCATCTCCAAGAATTTACAAACATGGAATTCTATTGGGCATATGCCGACTATGAAATGGGAATGAAATTAGCGCAGGAACTTTATCAAGAAATCGCGCTTAAGGTTTTCGGTAAAACAAAATTTAAGACCAGAGAATTTGAATATGATTTAGCCGGTGAATGGCCAAGAATTGATTATCGCGACGAAGTTTTAAAGCAAACTGGCGTTGATGTTTTAAAGACGAGTGAAGAAGAGATGAAAAAGAAACTTGAAGAACTAAAAGTTAAATACGAAGGAGATAATCGCGAACGCTTAACTGATACTCTTTGGAAATATTGCCGTAAAAATATTGCCGGTCCGGTATTCTTAATTAACCATCCTAAATTAGTTAGTCCTCTAGCTAAAGCAAAACCGGAAAATCCAGAATTAACTGAAAGATTTCAGATTATTATTGCTGGCGCGGAAATCGGTAACGGCTTTTCGGAATTAAACGACCCGATTGATCAATATAATAGATTTAAATTACAGCAAGAACTTATTGATAGAGGTGATAAAGAAGCGATGATGCCTGATTGGGAATTTGTGGAAATGCTTGAACATGGAATGCCGCCGACTTGCGGTTTTGGTTTCGGCGAAAGATTGTTTGCCTTTTTAGTTGATAAACCGATAAGAGAAACAACTTTATTTCCCTTAATGAAACCGAAGAAAGAATAAAAAATAAATTATGCGCCTGTGGAGCTTATCGCCAAAATATCTCGATCGCCAAGGTCTTTTAGCGGTTTGGCGCGAAGGGTTGCTCGCGAAAAATGTTTTGGCGGGAAAAACTAAAGGCTACAAGAACCACCCACAACTGGATAGATTTAAAAAGAGTGGCGACGCTTTGGCCTATATTGATTCATATTTATTCGGAATATACCAAGAAGCGGAGGCGAGGGGTTATAAATTTTCGGTTGAGAAAATAAAAAACTTGAAAATTTTAAATAAAAAGATTAAAGTAAGTAGCGGTCAAATAGAATATGAATTTTCTCATTTACTAAAGAAATTAAAAGCAAGGGATATAAAAAGATATAGGGAGGTTAGAGGTATAAAAAAAGCGGAAGTAAATAATTTATTTAAAGTTGTTGAAGGAGATATTGAAGATTGGGAAAAAGTTAAGTAGTAAGATAAATCAAATATTCGGGGATCGTCTAACGGTAGGACAACAGGTTCTGGTCCTGTTTATCGAGGTTCAAATCCTTGTCCCCGAGCATAGAAGAAAAAATAAGCCGAAAGGCTTATTTTTGTTGTTAGAAT
>CAYIZF010000146.1:0-1551 GCA_964367825.1 uncultured Gammaproteobacteria bacterium
TTAATAATTTATAATAATCATAACATTAATTATAACATTAGGATTTTAAGATATAAATAGCGCGCCACCATAGTCTTGACAAAATTACAAAAAGAGGGTAAAAAGAATACAGAACTTTAAAAAGGGTTAAATTTAGGTTAATTATTAAGTCTATTATTTTAGTAGGTTTAATTATTAACCTAAATTTATTAATCCAAAATTTTTTAAAGATGAAAAAAATTATTTTTGCTTTTCTATTGTTTCTTATTGCGTGTTTAACAATAAATGCGCAATCAACGTTAAATCAGTTAACAACTGATAAATCTAATTCGGTTGTTACTGAATTTCTCTATGGGGTGTGGCAGCTACAGAATCCAATTACCCCGACAAATAGCGAGGTAATAGATTTTTCCGACGATAACTTTTCTTATTCAACGGAAAGCTTGATTGCTCCTCCGGGAACACAAGCAGAAATTGATGGAGGAAATTACTCTCTAAAAAAAGATAAGTTGATTTTGAAAATTGGCGATAAAAAGCTAAAATTTGAAATAATTAAATTATCTGAGAATAAATTTTCTTTATTAATTGGAGAAAATTCATTAACGTTTGCGAAAAAATTCTCGCAAGATGATAAATTTTTTACCAGTTATATGAAAGAGGCAGAAAGGTTGGGCTATAGAAATAGTAATAGCCACTTTAGGCAAGTTCCATTTTGGCAAAATCCATCTCGATTCCGTTCGCCGAGACAAGCTCCGCCAGCTAATTGGTGTAGCCAGTGTGGTGGCACCGGAGTATGTCATGAATGTTTAGGACTCGGAAAAGATGAACTAAATACTCCGTGTGACAACTGCAATGGGACGGGCAAATGTCCTAATTGCAAAGGAGGAGAAGAAAAAAAAGAATAGAAAATGTTTCTTTAGATAAAATTAGGGGGTTGTATTTTAATAAATACAACCTCTTTTTTTATTTTATAGTTAAGATTTAAGCCTTAGAATAAAAAACCTCGAAATTCTAAACTTAATTTTCATTAAATTAGAACTCCGAGATTATGATTATTTAATAGTGTCATTTTCTATTAAAGATTCATTCGTTAATGAATCTATAATAGTTAAATACGACATTATTTCGGAATAACTCAAACGATAAGGTTCCCCTGTTTCAGTCTGAGCTTCACTTTCATTAAAAAAATCTGCATTACTTATGACTAAATCCGCATTATTAGAATGCGTTGATCTAGTCGCTAGACATAGAATCGAAAAAACCGCAAATAAAATAAACTTTTTCATGATTCCTACTTTTTTATTGTTAATATTACAAAATTATTTCTGCGCGATTATTCTGACCACGCCATGCTTATCACTTCCCAGGCCACAGCCTAAATCCAATACTTTACTGCCCGGCAAAAAATTTTTCCAAACAAGACCCAAAGTTTGGCTCGGCTTATCACCAGCGATTATATCAGCTGCGGAATAAATTTTATTATAGTTTTGCATTTTTATTGATAAATTTAATTTATCGTCTCTAAATACGCGTCAGCTTCTCTATAATTTTTCAAAATTTTAACCTTATTAC
>CAYIZF010000147.1:0-1525 GCA_964367825.1 uncultured Gammaproteobacteria bacterium
GAAAGATAAGCCAAGATATTAGAGATAAAATAGTCGATAAAATAAAAAATGACGGGATGTCCGCCATTAAAGCTGCCCAGGAATTTGGGATTTCGACTAATACGATATATAACTGGCTGGGTAAAGGTAAAATCGGCTCCGATACCCTAGAAATTGGCAAATTAAAAAGAGAAAACCAACAGTTAAAACTAATTATTGCCGAACTAATGCTCGATTCGAGTAAGGGGAAAAAAAATCGCTAAGGCCAGAAAGTTGGCGGACGAAAAGAAAGCAATGATTGATAAGAAGAAGCTGGCTAAGAAATTAGGCATAGCTAGATAGACTCTATATTATAAATCGAAAAAGAAGACTAAGGATGAGTTGATCAAAAAAGAGATTATTGAAGTGATGGAATCAAATCCCGCCTATGGCTACAGGCGAGTAGCTATTGCCCTCGATATGAGCGAGAAGCCAGTGGCAAGGATAATGAGAGATAATGGATTGAAACCGCGTTTGTGCCGTAGAAAATGGCAGAAGAAAGGTGATATTGGTCTGCCAGTTGCACAATATACTAATGAGATTAAGAAGATTGAGATACTAGAACCGAATACTGTTTGGATAGCTGATTTCACCTATATCAAATATAGGAGCTTCTGGCTCTATCTGGCGACAGTGATGGACAGCTATACTGGAGAAGTAATTGGAGCCGCAATATCGAGCAGACATAATAGATTTTTAGTTAAATCAGCTGCCCTTGATGCCATCAAAAAAAGAGGACTCTTGCCTCAATACTTCCACACTGACCAGGGCTCTGAATATCAGAGCGAAGAGCATGCTGACTTTCTAGCTAGATTAGGAGTAACTGTTTCAATGAGCAAGAAAGGATCTCCTTAGGAAAATGGTCGTCAGGAATCGTTCTTCTCGCACTATAAATTAGAACTGGGGAATGTTAATAGATTTGAGAGCGAAGGAGAGTTAATTGCTAATATTTATAATCAGATATATTATTTTAATAACGTAAGGATTAAGACGAAACTCAGGATGGCTCCAGCCAAGTTTTACGAACTGACCGCCAAAGGTTGATTTATGTGGACAAGCGTGTCCGAAGAAATGGGGTCATGCCAATTCAAAAATATACAGATTTGTGTTGGAAAACTGTGAAAGATTATAAGCTCTCGAAAGAAGAACAAAATATTTTATTAAATTTTAAAATTATTTATTTTGGAGAGTAATTTATAATTATATGGAATTAAAAATAAAAACGAATCAAATAATGATTAGCGCTTGGTTAAATGGAGGTGATGGCAGTATTATTTTGGCGCCAGGCTTACCTCAATATATCGACAAATATCATCCTTTAGTTAAACAAGCAGAAAGATTAGGCGTTAATTTGTTTATCCCTAAGTATAGTGGAACTTATGAAAGTAATGGAGAGTTTAGTTTGAAAAATTCTATTAAAACGTTAGAACAAGTTATAAAATTAATAAAAAAAGGTACGGCAAAGGAGCTGTATGCAAATAAAGAAATAAAATGGAAAACTAATAAT
>CAYIZF010000148.1:0-1518 GCA_964367825.1 uncultured Gammaproteobacteria bacterium
GTCTTTTTATATATTAATCCCTAACCGCTTTATATGGAATATCGTGTCCGAATTTCGGGGGTCATGCCAGCCACTATCGAAATTCTTGAAGAAACAAACCAGGTAAAATTTCAGCATTAAAAATCCGTTTTTTAACGGCTACTAACTAAAAGAACTTAGTATTTGCTAAGTTCTTTTTCTTTATAGGCAAAAGAAAAAGCTCAGCGACAATGCCGTTGAGCTTTTTGCAAAACATATCTTGCAAATAATTTTTAACCGCTAACATGAAAATGGTTAGGGTTAATATCGTAATCGAAAGCGCTTGGATTATGCCAGAGCTTGAAATGGCTGACATTATCGACGCAGTGATGTTTTTTCAACAAATCTAGTGTCGGTGTTTTCCCTTTCTGGGCGTAACCGGCGAACAGCTTTGCTTCCGTATCAGTCATTAAGGGAAAAATTAAAAATGGATCAAATCTCTTGCCACTATTATCTCGGGCGCAGGCTTGTAAAAAATTAAATCCAGAAAGCAGTTCAGCATAAGCTTTCGTGCGCGGTTCTTCCCTGTCAATCTTTCCATAAAAACCTTCATAGGACCAAGTTCGAAGATCATTGAATCTCTTAGCAACATCGGAGTCGCAAAAAGAAATCGTTCCCTTCTCGACGCTTTCTTGAATGAAAGCGGCAATACAAGTCTGCCAACGAGCAAACTTGTCTGGGCCAAAATGAAAATAATCGGCGGGAACATCTTCCTGATGCTTAAAGTAACCAATCATAAAAGCATCTTGAATATCGCCGAACACGAAAGAAAATTTATCGACAACAGCGACAACTCTAGCTTCAAGCGATAAGCTTGGATTAAATTCGAACTTACCCTTGCCGAAAGAATGATTACTAATACCAATAGCGGTTTCATAGGAAAGGTTCCACCCTCGACCACCGTTCTCGACACCCTGCAAAACAATAACGCTCATACCGGCATGTTTAAAATTCTTCCCGGAAACGTCCCGGAGTACTTGCACGCCAATCGAACCAAATGGCGGATAGCCGACATCATGACCCAAAGCAATCGCTTCCGCTAAGATGCTATTTAAACCAAGAAAACTGCAAACTTCTCCAGCCAAGAAAGCCACTTCGAAAGCGTGCTTCTGGCGATTAGATAACCTTTGATCATGAAGGTGATCTAAAAAGGCTTGAGTCTTTTTACGTGAGACAAGAAAAGCATTACTGCGGAGAATGCGATATTTATCAAGCCAAAATGGATTAGCGGCAGTAGCCGACACATAGAAATTTTCATCGACCGGAGAAGCCCACGCACCATTAACCCATAAACGTCCAATGGTATTATTTCCATTAAAGGCCAAATCGGAAAGAGCCCCGGCATACTTATGCGGGACCAAGTCGGTAATTAATTTTTTCATCCTTAAAGTTTTAAGTTTATTATTTTATTTTTTAATGTTCTATCTTTAGAAATAGCCAAAAACTATTCAAATTATTCTAATAAAAAAAGAGATAAATGTCAAATGGTAAAATAAATAT
>CAYIZF010000149.1:0-1518 GCA_964367825.1 uncultured Gammaproteobacteria bacterium
CTTCTTTATCGATTCATCTTTAAAAACCTGCTTACGAAACTCGTATTTTTTTGAGCCATCAAAAATTTTATGTGCAAACTCAGGTTTAATTGATAATAAAACGGCTTTCACTCTGTGTCTCCTTCAAAATACAATCGAATTGATCTTTGGTAATTTTTCTAAAACCTCGCGGAGCATCGTTTACTCCTTTAAAAATACCCATGTCAATCAATTTACTCATATTTACTCTTTTCGGGAAAGAATATACATATAAAAAGTTAACTACAAATGGTTTTGTAATGTTGTAATCCCACATCTCTTTGAGTGTATTTTCAGGGAAAACGCTACTTTTATGACAGTATTTTAGGAATTCATTCTTATGAGTAAATTTTTCTTTAATGTCAGTTACAATACCAATAGTAGTTATAACACTCTTATATAAACCCCCAGTACGATAAAAAATCAAAAGATCTCCTTTCTTGGGATGGGGCTCTATTGCTCGAGAAACATAAACCTTTGAAATGCCATTACGGTGCGGAAAATTCTCCACAAAATCATCAGGGGATTCAGTATTGAGAATGGAATCAGGTATTAATTCAGTATGATACTCAGGATAAATGGGAACAATGAACAAGTCACGATTTTTAGAAATATACGGAAATGTTTTGTGAATGTTTTTTATAGAAAAATTTGGCATAAAATCACGAACGTATACATTTTCATCGCCTTTCTTTCCCCAAAAGACAAAACCCCATTTCTCCATCAGTGTGATGAGTCGTTTTTGCTCGTCACTTCGATCAAAAATGGTTACATATATTTCTTCAACTTTGTTTTTTAAAGCATTGTCGAAAATAATTTTCCGTTTTTATTATTGATTGTTATATAGGCCAAGTCATCATATTTTCGAAGAAACCATTTATCAAAACCTTTATAGTCATCTTTTAAGGATTGGAAGAAAGAGTCGCTAGAATCAATTTTCCCGAAGGGAACTTTTTGAATGTTTAAGACATTGTAATCAATCAAATTAGGGTTTTCAGAAAAAACCTTTTCAAGAAATTGATCTATATTAAAAACCCTTTCAGAAATACTTAAATCAGCTGCTTTTGCATGAATTTTTTTATCCTCAGTAATCAATAAATCAATACGATTACAAAACACCTCGTTTAATAAAATGGTGTCAATAGAATCATTTTCTGTGAAATCCCTTTTTTTAGAAACCTCAATAACTTCTGTAGCCATGGGAGATGGGTTCTGTAAGACTTCATAATTCTTAACTTTTATTTTAAATGCCGCTACTGTTTCTTGGTTTTTATTTTTCAGAATTTCATCAACCGATCTATAATGAATAAGTTTTTCGTAATGCATTCGATCTAGCCACTTAAAAAGCACTCCAATATCTTGATTTTTAACGTGACTTGCTTCTCTGTGAATGATGATGTTCGTATCGAGTAAAACCTTCATATGTTCCCCATAGAATTTGCTTTTTTATATCGCAATATAAATTTTGTTTTTTATTGTTTTATTATATCCTTATATAAG
>CAYIZF010000150.1:0-1504 GCA_964367825.1 uncultured Gammaproteobacteria bacterium
GTCATTAAGTTATACTAAAAAGGTAAATATTAATTTTTAAATTTTATGGCTAATCCAAAAAAACAGAAAACCCATTCAGCAACACATAAAGGACGTTCTCATTTAGCTCTTAAGAAAGTTACTTTAACTAAATGCCCAAAATGCGGTAAAATGCGCAAGCCTCATACCGTTTGCACTTTTTGTGGTACTTATAAGGGACGTGAAGTTTTAAAAACAAAAACGGCTAAAACAGCCAAACCTGCCAAGGCCGCTAAAAAATAATAACTATGTCTAATCGTCATTTGGCCCGGACAATTGCCTTGCAAACTTTGTTTGCTTGGGATTTTAATGGTAAAAAGGACAGTGATTTAGATCGCTTAACGGCGGAAAATTTCTCTAATTTTGCGCCTAATTTTGACGATGGTGGTTTTGTTAAAGATTTAGTAGCTGGTATTCGTGATAATTACGCTAAAATTGATAATTATATTATTAAATACGCGACTGAATGGCCACTTGATCAGATTACGACCATTGATCGCAATATTTTGCGTTTAGGCATTTACGAATTGTTATACACGGAGGTTCCGCCACGTGTAGTTATAAATGAGGCAATCGAGATTGCTAAAAGTTTCGGCGGTGATGCTTCCGGGAAATTTGTTAATGGAGTTTTAGGAGCTTTATATAATGATGAACCAGAAATCCAAAAACGTGATAATAAAGAAGAAGCTGAAGCAGCTAAAGCCGAAGCCGCTAAGAAAGAAATTGAAAAAGGAGAAGAAAATAATAATTTATGTCAGCCAACGATTTAACAAAATTAGAAAAGAGATTAGAAATTGTTTTTCAAAATAAAGATTTGATAAAGCAGGCTTTAGTGCACCGTTCTTATTTAAATGAGCATCCGGATTTTCCGCTTGGCCATAATGAACGTTTAGAGTTTTTAGGTGATGCGGTTCTAGAAATTGTGGTAACTGAATTTTTATATTTAAATTTTCCTTCTACTCCCGAAGGCGATTTAACAAACTGGCGCGCTTCACTAGTAAACGCGAAAATGCTTTATAAAATCGCCGCTGAATTAAACATTGAAGAATGCTTATATCTCTCTAAAGGTGAAACACGCGATAAAAATAAAAAATCACGTCAATTTATTTTAGCCAATGCCGTCGAAGCTATTATCGGGGCGACCTATTTAGATCAAGGAATAGATACGGCGAAGAAATTTATTTTAAAGAATGTTGTAACTAAGTTAGACGATATTTTAAAAAATCAAAAGTATCTTGATCCGAAATCTCGTTTTCAAGAAAAGGCCCAGGAACAAAAGGGAATAACGCCACATTATCAAATTCTTGATGAGGTCGGTCCGGATCATGCTAAGATTTTTACCGTCGGTCTTTATCTCGGAGAAGATTTAGTAATCACCGGAAAAGGATCATCAAAACAGGAAGCGCAGGTAGAAGCGGCTGCTGCCGGACTTAAAAAAATGGACTGGTAAAGAAAGAAAAAGAAGTTGAATTATATGAGTATAAAT
>CAYIZF010000151.1:0-1502 GCA_964367825.1 uncultured Gammaproteobacteria bacterium
CTTCGGATATTCATCTTCTTTTCGGCTTACCGCCTATTTTTCGTATTGATGGAAAGCTGATTGAAATAAATGAAATTATTCCCGAGGGAAATTTTTCTAAACTGACTGGGCTTGATTTGGAAAATTTTTTAAACGCTCTTCTAAGCAAAGAACAGAAGGAGCGTTTTTTTGATAAGCGCGATTTAGATCTTGGATATCAGATTGATAATTATCGCTATCGGGTTAACTGCTCGTTTGAAAAAAACAATATTAATATTGTTGCTCGCATAATTGATGATCATAAACCAACTCTTGAAGAATTAGGTTTACCGCCGGTAGTTAAAAAATTGTTAGATATGCCTCAGGGTTTTGTTTTGGTTACTGGTCCAACCGGTTGTGGAAAATCAACGACACTGGCGGCAATGATAAATTATATTAATGACAATCATCGATGTAATATTGTTACACTTGAAGATCCGATTGAATATATTTTTGCTCCAAATAAAAGTATAGTTTCACAGAGACAATTAGGAACAGATATGATTAGTTTTGCGTCGGGATTAAAACATGTTTTGCGCCAAGATCCGAATGTTATTATGCTTGGTGAAATGCGCGATCCGGAAACAATCGCGACGGCTGTTACTCTTGCTGAAACTGGACATTTAGTTTTTGCCACGCTTCATACCTATAGTGCCGCTCAAACAATTGATCGTATTATCGATGTCTTTCCGCCTAATCAACAAGGACAAATAAAATCCCAGCTCTCTTCAGTTTTAACAGCCGTTATTTCCCAACGCTTATTAACAAAAATAAATGGCGGACGTGTTGCAGCCAGAGAAATACTTTTAAATAATGGAGCAATCGCCAATCTTATTCGTGAAGGGAAAATAGCGCAAATTAAAAGTACGATTGAAACTAATTCTTCTATCGGCATGATTACGCTTGATAAACATATTAAACAGCTATTCCAATCTGGGGAAATTGGTCGAGAAGACGCAATGCGTCAAATGGAGGATCCGGCGACATTAGATAATTAAATTTTATTTAAATTTTAGATAAAAAAGAATTAAGAAAAAATGGCCTAATTTCGGCCATTTTTTTAGTGGTTTTACCCCCTTGACATTATTTTTAAAACAGCTATAATTACTTACAGTTTTAACAGGGCTGAAAAAGCCACAAAATAATATGAGTAAATCGTTAAGAAACCATGTTTATAAGCGATTCTAATTAATCAGCTATTTTGCTATTAGTGAGAACCGCCGAAAGCGGTTTTTTTGCGCCCCTGAGTCCGTTAACAATTCATGTTAGAGTAAAGACATCAAAAATATAAAGTAAGTATACCGACGTCTTATTCCCTTATTCTCAATTTTTTCGTCCGAGAAAAAGGGGCTGTAAATAAGATGTCAAAACGCGCTTTAATACTTTAAGTATAAAAGCGTGGGAAAATCTCATTAAGAGTATATGGTGGATGCCTTGACATAAGAAGACGATGAAGGACGTAGCAGCCTGCGATAAGCTGCGGT